>DBFBJF010000053.1:0-7776 GCA_048203265.1 Candidatus Merdiplasma sp. | reverse complement strand
TTGTAAAATCGGAGAAAAGGTTGTATAATCGAACCATCCTTGATAATTTAATGGTTTAAAGCAGCAATGCGCAAAAGACAGCAGGAGGACAGACATGGAAGATCGAAAGCTTTTAGCGAAGCTGACTCAGCTGTGGGGCGTGGCCGGCTATGAAAAGGCGGTCCGGGAATTTATCCTGCAGGAGATCAAAGATCTGGGAGACGAGGTGTTCACGGACGCACTGGGCAATCTGATCGTCCGAAAGGCCGGAAGAGGAGAGGCCGGAGGAAAGAAGATCATGTTCGCCGCCCATATGGATGAGATCGGCTTCATGGTGAAAAAGATTGAGGAGGACGGGCGGCTGCGGGTCTGCAATATGGGCTGGAACTGGACCGCCAGCGCCTACAACAGCAGGGTGCGGTTCCGCAACGGAACCTGCGGCGTCATCGGATGTGTGGGCGCCCTGGAGGATGCCCACAATGACGCGGGAAAGCTGTATATTGACATCGGCGCCGTCTCAAAGGCAGATGCGGAGCGATATGTGAAGCTGGGTGACTGCTGCGGCTATGACGGGCCCTTTATGGAGCTGGCCAATGATCGGGTGTGCGCCAAGACCCTGGACAACCGCATCGGCTGTTATCAGCTGATACAGGCTTTGAAGGAAAATGACGGCACCTATCCTAACGACATTTACTACGTGTTCTGCGTGCAGGAGGAGCTGGGATGCCGCGGATCCAAGGCCGCAGCCCAGAGGATTCAGCCGGACATCGGAGTGGCGGTGGACATCTCTCCGGCCCATGATTATCCCTGTGATCTGGAGGGCAGCAACGCCCTGGATCAGGGCATTGGGATCAAGATCTGCGACCCTTCTGTGGTGTGCGATGAAGATGTGGTGGCAGCCATGGAAGCCTGCTGTCAGGAACAGAACATCAAATACCAGCGGGAGGTCATTGACAAGGGCGGCACGGACGCATCCAGCATCAACCTGTCCGGCGTCGGCATCAAGGTGGGCGGCATTGTGGTGGTAACCCGCAATCCCCATTCCCAGAGTGCGGTGGCCTCCATGAAGGATATTGAGGCAGGGGTGGATCTGATTACCGCCTTCTCCCGTCGGGACCTGTCACAGATTCCTGCGGAACAGGGAGTGTGATCCATGGAACAGATTACGGTATTACAGAATGGAAAGCTTTTGACCATGGATTATGGACCGGAACTGTTTACGGCAGATCTATGGCTGAAGGAGGGAAAGATCTGGAGGATTGCCGCCAGAAGTGAATCGATACCGGAAGGAGCCCTCCGCTATGACTGCGCAGGATGCGTGATTATGCCGGGACTGATCGATTCCCATGTCCACTACGATGAGAGTTACATGGGAGACTTCTTTCTGGCCAGCGGCATCACCTCGGTGCGCAATCTGAGGGGCTTCGGGCGGCACGCCCAGTGGCGGGACGAGATTTTGGCCGGCAAACGCCGGGGCCCCTATATTTATTCCAGCGGTCCGGTTTACGATGGGGAGGATCCCACCATTCCCGATAATGACAATGTGATTCTTCACACGGAAGAGGATGTGGAGGAGGCGATCCGCTACACCAAGGAGCACGGGTTTCTCTGGATGAAGACCTATCCCTCCATTGAGCCCGAGCTGTACCGGTATCTTATGCGGCGCTGCCGCCAGGAAGCGCTTCCGGTCTGCGGCCATATGACAAAAAAGATGGATCACCGGGAACTGGCTGATCTGGGATATGTGAGCTGTGAGCACACCAGCTCCCTTCCGAAGGATCCCGACGCCATCCGGTATCTGGCGGAAAATGGCATGTGGTTTTGTCCCACCCAGGTAGTCTGCGAGACGCTTCCGGACTATGTCTGGAACGGAAAACAGCTTGAGGAGCTGGAACATTTTAAAGATCTTCCCGCCTGCGTCAGAGAGCGCTGGGAGGAGGAGAACAAGGTGATTATCGCCAGCTACCGGGAACAGAATGTGCATCCCGATTTCCAGACCATCATCGAGAGGGGAAAGATTTTTCTGAACTATTCCCGCCGCGTCATGGCCGGGACGGACTGTCCCTACCCGGGAATCGTGCCGGGCTTTTCCCTGGCGGACGAGCTGGAGCGGCTGGTGCATGTGTTCGGTCTGAGTCCATACGAGGCCCTCAGCGCGGCCACCCGCTATCCGGCGGAGCATATGGGGATTGAAGACCAGAAGGGCAGAATTCTGCCCGGCATGGACGCGGATCTGATTGTGCTGGAGGCCGATCCCCTGGAGGATGTGGGAAATGTCCGGAACATACGCCGGGTATTTCAGGGAACCAGAACCTGGGATCACGTTACATTAACACAGTTTTTGACTGCCGATGGCAGCTTAAAAAAAGAAGAGATTGAGTTCATTCCCTGCAGATTGGAGGAAACTCAAAGAGAGGAGCAAGTATGAAGAAAAAAGCTTTGGCACTGCTGGCTGCGGCCTGCATCATGACACTGGCGGTTCCCTTTGCCGCCTCAGCAGAGAGTTCATCCGGAAAAACGGACCTGGTGATCGCCCTGGATGAGGATATTGACACGCTTCATCCCACCGATTTTTCCACCACCATGGAGCTGAATGTGCTCAATCAGATTTACGATTCGCTGATGTATATGAATCCGGACGGCACCCAGGAGCCGGAACCGCGAATCGCGGAGAGCTATGAGATCAGCGAGGATGGACTGGATTACACCTTCCATCTGCGGGATGACGTCACTTTCCAGGACGGAACCCCTGTGACAGCGGAGGATGTGGTATTCTCCCTGGAACTGTATAAGGATTCCGAGTATCAGGGATCTCAGATCTCCATGATGACCAGCGTGGAGGCCACGGACGACTACACAGTGGTATGTCATCTGGATACTCCTTACGCCCCCTTCCTGCAGGGAATTGTCTCCCCCTTCATTGTCTCAAAGGCATATTATGAGGCGGATCCGGACGGGTTTGTGACCAATCCCATGGGCAGCGGCCCCTACAAATTTGTCAGCCGCACCACCGGCAGCAATATTGTGCTGGAGGCCTATGAGGATTATTACCGTGGAGCTCCCGCCATCAAGAATCTCACCTTCGAGGTGATTCCGGACGCGGCCACCACCGCCATTGCTCTGCAGACCGGAGAGGTGAATTTCGCGGAAGTGGATTCCTCTGTCCTGGTACAGCTGGAGGCCAATCCCTCCATCACCATCGCCGAGGTGGAAACCTCCGGTTTTGCCTATGTATCCATGAACCTGGAGAAGGAGCCTTTCAACGATGTGAGAGTCCGTCAGGCCATCAACTACGCCATCAACCGCGAGAATCTGGTACAGGTGTGCTACGATGGAAAGGCGGAAGTCAACTCCAATATCTGCGCAAAGCACCGTTTCGGCTATTCTGATGATCAGATGCAGTACACCTACGATCCGGAAAAGGCGAAGGAACTGCTGGCGGAAGCCGGTATCACTACGCCCTACAATCTGGGCGAGCTGCTGGTGGCGGAGAGCTATTCCAACCTGGCCACAGTGATCCAGAACGATCTGCACGCCGTGGGCCTGGAGGTCACCATCGCCGTGGAGGAGTTTAACGCCTATCTGGGAGATCTGACCAGCGGAAATTATGGAATCACGGCCCTGACCATGACTCTGGAGGGAGATACCCAGTCTCTGGAAATGGCTTTCATCACAGACTACATCGGCACAGCCAACAACGCCAGATACTCTGATCCTGAGATGGATGAGCTGTTTAACGAGACCAGAACAGAAACCGACTCGGATACCAGAGCCCAGCTGTTTAATCAGATTTTCGAAAAAGCCCAGGAGGAGGCTATCTACGCAGTGCTGTGCAATCCGCTGACGCTGTATGCTTACAATGCGGATCTGAGCTGCCCTGAGTTTGCGTTGGAAGGAAACTATTTCGTCTATGACTTCGCATGGGCATAAACGATGGTAACAGCAGGATAAAATGAGCAGAAGGGCTGCCGCCGGACAGACGGAACTGTCTGGAGGCGGCCCCTTTTAGAGAAAGGGGTACGTATGCTTTTATGTCAAAGTATGTGATCAAGCGACTACTGTACATGATTCCGGTGCTGTTCGGGGTTTCTTTTCTGGTATTCACCATACTTTCCCTGACACCGGGTGACCCCGGCTCCATCATTCTGGGCATCACGGCAAGGCCGGAGGACATCGCCGCCCTGAATGCGGAGTTCGGATATGACCAGCCGTTTCTGGTCCGTTTTTTTAACTATATCGGAGATATTATTTTTCATTTTGATCTGGGGACTTCTTATTCCACCCGCCAGCCGGTGCTCAACGATATTCTTGCCCGGTTCCCCAACACTTTTATTCTGGCGGTACTGTCCATGTGTCTTTCCTCTATTTTGGGAATCAGCATGGGTATTTTTTCTGCTGTGCGGCAGTATTCCAAGATGGATCATGTCTGCGTGGTGGTGGCCCTGGTGTTCGCCTCCATGCCCAGCTTCTGGCTTGGCCTGATGCTGATGATTCTGTTCTCCCTGAAGCTGGGCTGGCTTCCCACCTTCGGAGCGGGATCTCTGCAGCACTTTATTCTGCCCACCCTGACGGTGGCCCTGCCCTCCGCGGCGGGGACTTTGCGGCTGACTCGGTCTACTATGCTGGAGACGATACGCCAGGAGTATATTCGTACGGCAAAGGCCAAGGGTGCCTCCAACCGGCGGGTGATCTGGAAACACGCCCTTCGGAACGCGCTGCTTCCCGTGATCACCTCACTGGGCAGCGGATTTGGCGCTTCGCTGGGAGGCGCCATCATCGCGGAGACCGTATTTGCCATGCCTGGCATGGGAACCCTGATGACCACGGCCATTCGCCAGAAGGATGTGCCCATGGTCATGGGCGCCACCCTGTTTCTGGCGGTGCTGTTCAGCCTGATTATTCTGATCGTGGACATCCTCTACGCATTTATCGATCCCAGAATCAAAGCAAAATATCAGAATGGAGGGAAGAGCCGTGAATAAACGCAGAAAACATGCCCAGCTGGCGGAGTTCTGGAGACGGTTTCGCAAGAACAAGACAGCGGTGCTGGGCCTGATTATTTTGATCCTGATTCTTGGCATGGCTCTGTTCGCGGACCTGATCGTTCCCTATTCCAAATGTATCGAGCAGGTAGGGGCGGACCGGCTTCAGGGTCCCAGCGCGGCCCACTTTTTCGGCACCGATGAGCTGGGCCGGGATCTGTTTGCCCGGGTGGTGCACGGCTCCAGGTATTCCCTGCTGATCGGACTGGCCACCAGCCTGATGGCCCTGGTGATCGGAGCCATTCTCGGCGCCAGCGCCGGATATTTCGGAGGCTGGGTGGACAATGTGATCAGCCGTATCGTGGATGTCTTCATGTGTGTTCCGCCTATTTTGCTTTCCCTGGCTGTGGTGGCGGCTCTCGGCACCAACCTGAGAAACCTGATCATCGCCATCACGGTATCCTGTGTGCCGGGCAATGTGCGGCTGATTCGATCTGTGGTGCTGACGGCGGCGGAGCAGGATTATGTGGAGGCTGCCAAGTCCTACGGCACATCCAATGCCCGGATTATTTTCCGTTACGTGCTGCCAAACGCCATGGGTCCCATTATCGTGAACACAACCATGAGCATATCGGACATGATGCTGTCCGCGGCGGGACTGAGCTTTATCGGAATGGGTATCCAGCCGCCCTCCCCGGAGTGGGGCGCGCTGCTGTCAAACGCCCAGACCTACCTGTTTTCAGCTCCCCATATGCTTCTGTTTCCGGGACTGTGCATCCTGTTCTCCTCCCTGGCCTTCAACCTGGTGGGAGACGGTCTGACGGATGCCCTGGACCCCAAACTTAAGGACTGAGGAGGCATAAGATGGAAGACTATAACAGCAGCAATCCGGTTCAAATCGGAGAAGAAATTTTAAACATTGAGGATTTATCCATTATCTATAAAACGGATCTGGAGACGGTCCAGGCGGTCAATGGCATCAGCTTTTCCCTGAAAGAGGGGGAAACCCTGGGGCTGGTGGGAGAGACGGGAGCCGGAAAGACCACCACGGCCCTGGGAATTATGGGACTTTTGCCTCAGCGTACGGCCAGGGTGACCGGCGGAGCCATCCGGTTTGAGGGACAGAATATCTGCGGCCTGACGGATCAGGAAATGCAGCGCATCCGCGGCCAGAAAATCTCCATGATTTTCCAGGACCCCATGACAGCCCTGAATCCGGTGCTGACCGTGGGGGATCAGATTGGGGAGGCCCTCTATCTGCACCATCAGAAGGAGCTGACCCAGAAAGAAATTGAGCAAAAGGTGGAGGAAACGCTGGAGCTGGTGGGTATTCCCAAGGAGCGCAAGCGTGAGTACCCTTATCAGTTTTCCGGCGGTATGCGTCAGCGGGTGGTGATTGCCATCGCGCTGGTGTGCAATCCGAGACTTCTGATTGCCGATGAGCCCACCACCGCCCTGGATGTGACCATTCAGGCCCAGATCCTGTCCATGATCTGCGACCTTCAGAGAAAATACGGGACGTCGGTGATCATGATTACTCACGATCTGGGAGTGGTGGCGGAGACCTGTGACAAGGTGGCCATCATGTACGCCGGAGAGATCGTGGAGTACGGTACCCTGGCGGATATTTTTACCGGGGAGGAGCACCATCCCTATACAGTGGGATTGTTCGGCTCCATTCCCAGCCTAACGGAGAACTCCGCCAGACTGCATCCCATTGACGGTCTGATGCCGGATCCCACCGATCTTCCGAAGGGATGCAGCTTCTCGCCCCGATGCGGGAAGTGCATGGAACTTTGCAGACAGAAAAAGCCGGAGGTCTATGAGAAGGACGGCCATCAGATCCGGTGCCATTTATATGCGAAGGAGGAGGTGAGCGCATGAGTGAGATTCTTCTGGAGGCAGTCCATCTAAAAAAATATTTCCACACGCCGGGCGGTACCCTCCATGCGGTGGATGATGTGAGCTTCTCGATCCCCAAGGGAAAAACCATGGGCGTGGTGGGAGAGTCCGGGTGCGGAAAATCTACCCTTGGGCGGACTCTGCTGCAGCTGTATGAACCCTCCGGCGGTGAGATCCTCTTTCACGGGAAACCGGTGGCCAATCTCTCCAAAAAAGAGATGAAGGCGGTGCGTCCCAAGATGCAGATGATCTTTCAGGATCCCTATTCCAGCTTAAACGGCCGTATGACGGTGCAGCAGCTGATCGCGGAGCCTCTGATCGTCAATAAGGTTTGCAAAAACAAACAGGAGATCCAGGAGCGGGTGGAGCAGATGATGGACACAGTGGGACTGGCCAAACGCCTTACCATGTCCTATCCCCATGAACTGGACGGAGGAAGGCGGCAGCGTATCGGTGTGGCACGGGCACTGATTCTGAAACCGGAGTTTGTGGTCTGCGATGAGCCGGTGTCTGCCCTGGACGTATCCATCCAGGCCCAGATCTTGAACCTGCTGATGGATCTGCAGGACCAGATGGGGCTGACGTATCTGTTTATCACCCACGATCTGTCGGTGGTCAAGCATATCTCCGATGAGATCATGGTGATGTATCTGGGAAAATGTGTGGAGCGGGCCCCCTCGGAGGAGATTTTTCAAAATCCCGTTCACCCCTACACCAAGGCGCTGCTGGCAGCCATTCCCATCCCAAGTATCGAGTCGCTGCACAAGCGGCGCCAGCTTCTTCAGGGGGAGGTGACCAGCCCGGTGAATCCTAAGCCAGGATGCCGGTTCTGTGCCCGCTGCCCCCATGCGGCGGAGCGCTGCCACGAGGGTGACATGCCGCCGCAGGAGGTGGCGCCCGGCCATTTCGTGGC
>DBFBJF010000052.1:0-3437 GCA_048203265.1 Candidatus Merdiplasma sp. | reverse complement strand
TTCCCACATCACCAGCCCAATGGGCGTCACTGTCCATGATAATCGGCGCCTTATATTTCACGCAAAGCTCCAGCATTTTTACATCATTTTCCCATGCATTCTTCCTGGATCCCTGTGGATTCAGGGAGCTGTTGTTCAATTCCAGCAGCACATGGTGCTCCTTGGCAGCGGCAACCACCGTGTCAAAATCCACCGGGTACCGTCCGTCATCGGGATGTCCGATGATATTGATATCCGGATTTTCAATGGCCCCCAGCAAAGCGCTGGTGTTCTGAGACTCTGTTCCCGGTTTAATACAGGGAATGTGGAGACTGGCCACCGTCACATCCATTTTCTTCAAAAGAGAAGGGCTCATATCCAATCCGCCCTCATAATCCATAATGTTTACTTCCGCGCCAAAAAACACCTCGATCCCTTTCATCTGTCTTGGCAGAACTTTCAGATTCATAAAATACAGCTCATGGCAGGTGCCGGGCAGCATCTTTGCGTGCTCTGTGATCGCCAGAAGTTCCAGTTTCTTCTCCGCCGCCGCGTCCACCATCTCAAATATGGTATTGTATGCATGGCCGCTGGCCAGAGTATGTGTATGCGAATCCAACTTGTATTCCATTTGATCCCTCTTTTCTTCTGTCATTTTGGCCTATTCATTATAATACAATTTTTCCCCTTTCGCTACCGGGTTATTGTCCATGAACGCGGAAATCTTTTATGATATAAAGCGCCTTCTTTCCTATGGCAGAATAAAATGGCGTTCCTATGAAATGAGAAAGGCCCCCTTTTCGGATTTGCCTCCGAAAAGAGAGCCCTGTTATCTCTTTTTTATTTAACTAAGGAAACACTTTAATCTGCGTTTCCCAGACTAGCCGTCCGTCAGGCCTATACCGCTTCCATCTGGGTATCCGTTTCAGACTCCATCTCGGTTTCTGTCTCGGCTTCCGTCTGTGCCTCCGTCAATTCCTCTGTCTCAACTTCCGACTCGGTTTCTTCCTCGGTCTCAGCTTCCGTCTCAGTCTCAGTTTCGGTCTCTGCTTCCGTGGTCACTTCCGTCTCCTTCTCAGTCGTATTGGAAGTGGCAGTCTGCATCTCCTCCTCGGTAATCAGAGTAATCCGGCCCTGACCGTAAGGATTCTCATAGTCATCCGGAACCTGGCCGCCCAGAGTATCCAGGTAAGCAGTAATCACATCGTGATCTACGATGGGATCCTCTCCCTCTTCAGGAAGAATTCTCTCACAGCCCTTAAACATCGTCATGCCGTCTCCACACTCGATGGAGTAATAATCATTAATCGCCAGAGTGTAAGTCTTCTCCAGATCCAGAGGCTCATCTCCCACCATCACATCGGTCACACGATAGTCACCATCCACCGATACGAACTCACCATCACTGTTCACATTCACAGAAGAAGGAATGGTGGTATCAATGGAATAAGTCAGACCAGAGGTCTGAATAAATCCGCCGCACTCTTCTGGATACAGGTGAACGCCCATCTCCAGGCAGTCAAGGATCTGCTGGCCGGTGGCCTCAATAACGCCCAGCTCTGAATTCCAGGGAAGCACTGTGATGATATCCATGTATACAATATCACCCTCACTGATGTCGGCCCGGATACTTCCGCCATTCAGAAACGCAATGTCCGCGCCGGTGTACTCCCGGTAAGCGTCCGTCAGGAAGTCACCCATATTTGTCTCCGTCTTTCTCACCAAACGGTTCTCAGTATCTTCCGGATCATTGATTACCAGAGCGAAGTCACTGCTTCCCACTTCTTCAAACAGGTAAGCGTACTGCTCCTCAATACCCTTCACCGTCTCGTCCATCTCCGTATAAGCTTCGGAATTCATCTCCTCATCTGTCAGCTCATCTACCAGTCCGCTGGAAGCGGTCACCTCGCCGTTCCCATCCACAGACAGTGTCAGAACACCAATGTTCTCCAGCTTCGTTCCAGTGGATGTAAGCAGCACATCCTCGCCGTCCATATTGGTGATCGTCTCACCGGGAATGGTGCTGTGGGAATGAGCATCCAGAATGACATCGATGCCGGTGGTATTGGCAGCCACGCTGAGGGAGGACCAATCGCTCTCCACGCCCTGGTCTCCCAGATGGGACAGAGCCACTACGCAGTCAGCGCCATCTTCTATAGCTGCATCCACAGCGTTCTGCACGGTAGTATACAGTTCCTCCGGAGTATCTGCGCTGAAGCCATAAATATAATTGCCATCCTCATCCTGGAAATAGGTGGGGGTGGATTTGGCTATGGTCTCCGGAGTGGAGATGCCAACATATCCCACGTTAAACTCCTGACCATTTACTTCATATGTAACGATCTCATAGCCGTCAAATACAGACTCGCCGCTCTCCTCATCGATAAAGTTGCAGGAGAGGAAATTGGCGTCTGAATTCTCCGCGTAATCCAGGAATGCTTCCATTCCATAGTCAAATTCATGGTTGCCGGGGATGCAGATATCGTATCCGATCATGGACATCAGTTCCATGGCATCCTGTCCGTCGGACTCGGTGCAAACCACAGAACCCTGAATGGCATCTCCCAGATCAACAGTGGTCACCTGATCTGTAGTGGACATTATCTCATCCTTCACCGCAGCCAGTCCCGCATAGCCAAGGCTGTCCGCAGAACCGGAATAATCCTCATCTGCGCTGATGCCGCCATGCACATCATTGGTATAAATTACTACAATATCATCTGCTGTTACATCCAGATCCTCCAGGGTTCCTGTCTTTCCGGATCCGTCAGAGATGGTCACAGTATAGTCAACGGCCGCTTCCGTTTCGGTCTCCGTTTCCGTCTCAGCCTCCGTTACTTCCTCGGTCTCGGTTTCTGTCTCCGTCTCAGCCTCGGTCACTTCCTCGGTCTCGGTTTCTGTCTCCGTCTCGGCCTCGGTCACTTCCTCGGTCTCGGTTTCTGTCTCCGTCTCAGCCTCCGTTGCTTCCTCGGTCTCGGTTTCTGTCTCCGTCTCGGCTTCCGTCACTTCCTCGGTCTCGGTTTCTGTCTCTGTCTCGGCTTCCGTCACTTCCTCGGTTTCCGTCTCAGTCTCAGCTTCCGTTACAGAGTTCTCCATCACCGCTTCAGTTTCCGTTTCCTCCTCGGCTTCCGTCACTTCCTCAGTCTCAGTCTCAACTTCCGTCGCTTCCTCAGTTTCCGTCTCAGTCTCAACTTCCGTTATTTCCTCGGTTTCCGTTTCGGTCTCGGCTTCTGTCACTTCCTCAGTTTCCGTCTCAGTCTCGACTTCCGTTACTTCCTCGGTCTCAGTCTCTGTCTCGGCTTCCGTTTCTTCTTCGGTTTCCGTTTCGGTCTCGTTTTCTGTCGCTTCCTCGGTTTCCGTCTCAGTCTCGGCTTCCGTTACTTCCTCAGTTTCCGTCTCAGTCTCGGCTTCCGTTACTTCTTCGGTTTCTGTCTCGGTCTCGGTTTCCGTTTCTTCCT
>DBFBJF010000051.1:0-10781 GCA_048203265.1 Candidatus Merdiplasma sp. | reverse complement strand
CCCTTTATTCTATTTTTTTCAAAAAGTTTTTTATCTACAATACATAGCGCTCATTGGATTCTATCACAATCTTGATTCCGTCCTCTCCATTGTGATATGTATTGGGCCGGATCGTATCGCGGCTCTCCACAATACAGTTTTCAATATGAACATTGTCGCCCAGATACACATCGTTCAGCACGATGGAATTTTTGATCACACAATTTTCTCCCACAAACACATTCTTAAAAATCACAGAATTTTCCACATGTCCATTGATGATGGAACCGCTGGACACCAGGCTGTTTTTCACCTCGCAGCCCGGATTATATTTTGCGGGAGGCAGATCGTCCACCTTTGAGCATACGTCCGGGTATTCGCGGAAGAAATAATTTCTTACTTCCGGCTTCAGGAAATCCATATTGGTCTTGTAGTAAGATTCCACCGACGCTATGTTGCTCCAGTAGGAGTCCATCTTATACCCGTAAATGCGTTTCACATCCTTGTAGCGGATCAGCACATCCCGCACCAGGTCAAATCTTCCTTCCTCGCCAGCTTTCTCGATCATCTCGATCAGCTGTCTTCTTCTCACCACATAGATACCGCAGGAAATCGTGTGGGACGCGGCCGCCATCGGTTTCTCCTCAAACTGCTCAATTCTGCAGTCTTCGTTCATCTTTATCACGCCGAATCTGCTCGTATCCTCAGATACCGGAATATCCTTGCAGACCACAGTCACATCTGCCTTCTTGGCGATATGATATTCCAGAACCTTATTGAAATCCAACTTATAGATACCGTCACCGGAAGCAATCACCACATAGGGCTCATGGCAGTTCTTCAGAAAATCCAGGTTCTGATGAATCGCGTCCGCAGTACCCCGATACCAAAAGCCGTTGTCCGCTGTCACCATGGGGGGAAATACAAACAGTCCGCCCTGCTTTCTTCCGAAATCCCACCACTTGGAGGAGTTCAGATGCTCATTCAGCGATCTGGAATTGTACTGGGTCAGCACCGCCACCTTCTTGATATTAGAATTTGACATGCTGCTCAGCGCAAAATCAATACTTCGGTAGCTGCCTGCAATGGGCATGGCAGCTATGGCTCTTTTGTTGGACAATTCTTTCATACGGTAGCTGTTTCCGCCAGCCAAAATCATACCTACTGCTCTCATGCCACCACACCTGCCTTATCTAAAGTTTCTCCGCTCTCCAGAACGCCGTTCGGGTAATCCTCCGGAACAGTCTTTCCTGTCACAGCAGTATTCTTGCCAATTTTCACATCAGCGGGGATCTCCGTGTTCTCACCAACCACCGCCAGGCCGAAGGAATACACCTTTGGCTTCAGCTTATTGGGAACCTCTTCTCCTACGCCCAGCACGGCTCTCGGTCCAATCACAACGTTCTCCGCCACAATGGCCCGGTCCAGCACAGCGTCTTCTCCGATGACCGTCCCCTGCATGATAATGGAATCCCTCACCACAGCGCCTTTGCCGATGGTCACACCGGGACCGATGATCGAATTGCTCACCTCTCCGTACACCTCTGTGCCGTCGCTGATCAGGCTGCGGTTCACTTTGGCATCCGCAGAGATATACTGCGGCGGGATAATGTCATTTTTCGTGTAGATTTTCCAAAATTCTTCGTAGAGATTGAATTCCGGAATAATATCGATCAATTCCATATTGGCTTCCCAATAGGATCCCAGGGTTCCCACATCTTTCCAATAGCTGTTGTACTCATAGGCCACCAGCGTCTGCCCCTGTTCAAAGCAGTAGGGAATCACATGCTTGCCAAAATCACATCCCTCCTGTTTGGAGAGGGTAATCAGTGCCTCTCTGAGCACCTTCCAGTTAAAGATATAAATACCCATGGACGCCAGATTGCTCTTTGGATGCTCCGGCTTCTCCTGAAATTCTGTGATCCTCCCTTTGCCGTCAGTCACCACAATACCAAACCGGCTGGCCTCCTCCTGGGGAACCGGCATCACAGCGATACTTACATCCGCATTATGAGACTTGTGATAATCAAGCATCACCTCATAATCCATCTTGTAAATATGATCGCCGGACAAAATCAGTACATAGTCAGGATTATAACTCTCCATATAGGCCAGATTCTGGTAAATGGCATTGGCCGTGCCCGTGTACCACTCTGTCTTTCCCACTTTTTCGTAGGGAGGCAGCACCGTCACACCGCCCACATTCCGGTCCAGATCCCATGGAATCCCGATCCCGATATGGGAGTTCAGCCTCAGCGGCTGATACTGTGTCAGGACACCCACCGTATCAATTCCCGAATTGATACAGTTGCTCAGCGGAAAATCTATAATACGGTATTTTCCGCCAAAGGCGACTGCGGGCTTTGCTACTTTGGATGTCAGCACGCCAAGGCGGCTACCCTGACCGCCTGCTAAAAGCATCGCGATCATTTCCTTTTTAATCACACTATCACCTCTTGTTGTCTTATTTTGTTCCCATTATAGCACAGGGTTTCTAATTTGTGAACAATTTTTACAATATTTCGTTTTTTTTACCTGGATTTTACTACAAAACATTCATTTTTCCCGTTTTGGCCCGAAAATCAAATTCAATATTTCACCATAGTTATCGATTTTTATCGACACTTTTTTGTCTATTTTATCTAATTCTTTCAAGTTGCACTTCCTTTTTGAAGGCAGGGAGAGTATACTATTAAAGATACCAGGAAGCAAAAATAATATAAATTAAGGAGATTCCCCATGTACCAAATAAATTTCAGCCGCCCTGTTTCCGTTCACTTTATTGGAATCGGCGGCATCAGCATGAGCGGTCTGGCCGCAATCCTATTGAAGGAGGGCTTCCGTGTTTCCGGCTCTGACGCCAAGGAATCCGATCTGACCAGATGGCTGGAAAACAAAGGCGCCCGGATCACCTACGGTCAGAGCGCTTCCAATATCAATTCTTCCCAGGACGTGGTGGTTTATACGGCTGCCATCCATCCGGACAACCCGGAATTTGCGGCGGCCAGGGAAGCTGGTATTCCCATGCTGACCCGTGCCCAACTTCTGGGTGAAATCATGCAGAACTATGACACTCCCATCGCCGTATCCGGCACTCACGGGAAAACCACGACCACCTCCATGCTCTCCCACATTATGCTGGCTGCGGACATGGATCCCACCATCTCGGTGGGAGGGATTCTGAAAGCCATCCACGGCAACATCCGGGTGGGTAATTCCCAGAATTTTATCACGGAGGCCTGTGAATATACCAACAGCTTTTTAAGCCTGGCTCCCAAGATCAGCCTGATTCTGAACATTGACGCGGATCATCTGGACTTTTTTAAGGATCTGGAGGACATTCGCCATTCCTTTCGCCAGTTTGCCGAAAAGCTTCCTCCGGATGGGGTGCTGATCATCAACGGCGCCATCCCAAATCTGGAGGAGATCACCGGCGGCCTGCGCTGCCGGGTTATCACCTACGGAACCGCTGGGGACGATTACTATCCCGCCAACATTACATACAATGATCTTGGGTTTGGCAGCTTCGATCTGATGCGCGGCGATGTATGTCTGGGACACTTTGATCTGATGGTGCCCGGAGAGCACAACGTCTCCAACGCCGTTGCCGCTTTGGCCGCCGCCGATCTGCTTCATGTGGAATATCAGGCTATGTACCAGGGGCTGTGTTCCTTTACCGGAACAGACCGGAGATTTGAGCGGAAGGGAGAGGTGAACGGAGTCACCATCATTGATGACTACGCCCATCATCCTACGGAAATCCGGGCCACCCTCAAGGCAGCCAGGCATTATCCCCACAACACGCTCTGGTGTGTATTCCAGCCCCACACCTACACCCGAACCAAAGCACTTCTGGACGAATTCGCTTCCGCTTTGACTCTGGCGGACAAGGTGGTTTTGGCGGATATTTACGCAGCCAGGGAAACCGACACCCTGGGGATCAGCTCCAAAACGCTGCAGGAAAAGATCCAGTCTCTGGGCGGAGAGGCGTACTATTTTCCTACCTTCAGGGAGATCGAAACATTTCTCAAAGAACACTGTATCCACGGAGATTTGTTGATAACTATGGGGGCCGGAGACGTAGTAACTGTGGGAGAACATCTGCTTTCCGAATAGTTATCCACATTTTCCACATGCTTATGCACATTTCCTGTGAAAAGCATGTGGATTTTTTTGTGGAAAAGATCGTGTTCTATTTTTTCCTGCCATGTGCTATACTAGCGTTAAACACCCCTCAGGGGGCCTTTTTGTGTCTGAGGGGATCCCTTTTACAAGCCGGACTAAGCCAGAAATTATGCGGGAGGCGTACATACCATGAAACTTCATCTGCCGTCTCAGAGCGGCGTCACTGTAGTGGAAAACATCTTTATTGACCAATATATGCCAAAGGCAAACGGAGAATTTGTAAAACTCTATCTGTATCTTCTGCGCTGCGCGGGAGCCGGAAAGGAACTGTCGCTCTCCTCCATCGCGGATGTGTTCGACCACACCGAAGGGGATGTGAAGCGGGCCTTAGCTTACTGGGAAAAGCTGCATCTTCTGAAACTACAGTATGACGGCAAAGGAACGCTGTGCGACATCCTCTTTCTGGACGGAAAAACGCAGGAGGAAACTGCCGCTTCCAGGGAGCCCATTCCGGAGACCGGGAACGCCGCTCCTTCTGTCTCCGCTCAGCCGCCGGTCAAAAAGGATTCTGTCACCAGAGACCGGAAGAAGGAGCTGAAAGAACAGGCGGAAATTCAGCAGCTGATTTTTATTGCCGAGCAATATTTCTCCCGCCCCCTGACCTCCACGGAACAGTCCAACCTGATCTATTTTTATGATACCCTCCATTTTTCGGAGGACCTGATTGAATATCTGATTGAGTACTGTGTCTCCAAGGGCAGTACCAGCCCCCACTATATGGAAAAGGTGGCCCAGGAATGGTACAAGGCCGGGATCACCACCGTAACCCAGGCCAAGGCAGACACCAATCTGTTTAACAAAAATTATTTTACCATCTTCCACGCCATGGGGATCAAGGGACGCAATCCCGCGCCTGTGGAGATGGAATACATGGACCGCTGGCTGAATGAATACGGTTTTACCATTGAGATCATTCTGGAAGCCTGCTGCCGCACCATCCGGCAGACCCATCAGCCCAATTTCCAGTACGCGGACAAGATTCTGGAACAGTGGCACAGCCAGGGTGTACGCCACCTTTCCGACGTGAAACGTCTGGACGAAAAACATTCCGCCAGAGCTGCTGAAAAAAAGGAGGCCGGGACCTCCCCTGCGTCAAAGGGCTCATCAAACCGCTTCAACAATTTTCCCCAGCGGGAATATGACTGGAACGCCCTGGAACAGCAGCTTCTAAACGCACAGAGCAGAAAAGAGGGATAAGCCTTGGGACTGAACAATTCACAATATGACGCCATTATGCGCCAATACAGCAAACGCCAGCTGGCGGCCCGCCATCAGCTGGAGGAGCATCGCAGGGAAGCTTACGGAAAAATCCCTCAGCTGTCCCAGATAGATCGGCAGGTCTCTTCCGAGAGCCTGCGCTGCGCCCGCCGTCTGCTGGAGGATCCTGCCGCGGATACTCAGGAGCTGAAAAGCCGCATGGCCGGCTTTTCGCTCCAGCGCGCCCAGCTTCTGCGGGAGCACGGCTACCCGGAGGACTACCTGGAGATGCACTATGCCTGTCCGGACTGCCAGGACACAGGATACCAGAATGGAAAAAAATGTCACTGCTTCCGCCAGGCAGCCATCGATCTGCTCTACACCCAGTCCGGAATGCGGCGCGTTCTGGAGGAGGAAAATTTTCAGACCTTCTCCTTCGATTACTATCCGGAGGACATGATTCATCCCACCACAGGACAGAGCTCCCGCCAGATGATGCAGGCCACAGTCGCTGCCTGCCTTCGCTATATCGATGAATTTGACACCCATTTTTCCAATCTCTTCTTTTACGGCGGAACAGGGCTTGGAAAAACCTTTCTCTCCCACTGTATTGCCAGGGAATTGATTGAACGCACCCACTCCGTCATCTATTACTCCGCCTTTGAGCTGTTTGAGGTGGCGGCCAAGAGCGCTTTCAACCGGGATAAGGAGGCTTCTGAGGGACGGGATTACATTTTTGACTGCGATCTGCTGATCATTGACGATCTGGGAACGGAGCTGACCAACTCCTTCGTCTCGTCCCAGCTTTTCCTGATTTTAAATGAAAGGATACAGGCGAAAAAAAGCACCATCATCTCCACCAATCTGTCACTGCCGGCCTTTGCGGAGACATACTCCGAGCGTGTATTCTCCAGGATCACCAGCCAGTTCCAGCTTTTTCAGCTCTTCGGCAACGATATTCGGCTGCAAAAAAAGCTGCAGGGCTCTTGACCCGCCGGAAAACTGTGTTAAAATGATGCCAAGAGGCAAAAAAACTGTGCGTTTCATCCTCTCGGATGAAATGATGCTGCTTTCGAAAGAGTCCTTGAGAAAGCAGCCAAAATAAGGAGGACCATCTATGCAGCCTGCTGAAGAACGGAACCAGGAAGCGCTTCCCGTAGGATCGCTGGGTATCATTGCCCTGGACAGTTGTCGGGAACTGGGAGAAAAAATCAACAATTACATCGTACAGTGGCGGAACGAACGCCAGCATACCCACAAGGAAAGCCCTCAGCTTCTGGAATATGCCAGGGATAACTATCTTCTGAAAACCAGCGTGCCCCGATTCGGTTCCGGGGAAGCCAAGGGTGTCATCTTTGACTCCGTGCGGGGAGATGACCTCTACATCCTGGTGGATGTGTGCAACTACAGTATCACTTACACCATGAATGGCGTTGTCAACCGCATGTCGCCGGACGATCACTTCAACGATCTGAAGCGGATTATCGCCGCCATCGGCGGCAAGGCACGGCGGATCTCCGTGATCATGCCCTTCCTCTACGAAAGCAGGCAGCATAAGAGAAGCCAGCGGGAATCTCTGGACTGTGCCATCGCGCTGCAGGAACTGGTCAATATGGGTGTGGAAAATATTATCACCTTTGATGCCCATGATCCCCGGGTGCAGAATTCCATTCCGCTCCACGGTTTTGAAACCATCCAGCCCGTCTATCAGTTTATCAAAGGGCTGTTCCGGGCCGCCCCCGACTTCTCCATCAGCCCCGATAACCTGATGATCATCAGCCCGGATGAGGGGGCCACCAGCCGCGCCATCTATATGGCCAACGTGCTGGGTGTGGACATGGGAATGTTTTATAAAAGAAGAGACTACACCCGCATTGTGAACGGACGCAATCCCATTGTGGCCCATGAGTTTCTGGGCTCCAACGTGGAGGGCAAGGATGTGGTGATCATCGATGATATGATCTCCTCCGGCGACAGCGTGCTGGAAGTAGCCCGGGAGCTGAAAAAACGAAGGGCCAACCGTATTTTTATCTGCGCCACCTTTGGTCTGTTTACCAACGGGCTGGAAAAATTTGACGAGGCCTACAGGGATGGGCTTTTCTATGCGCTCCTCACCACCAACCTGGTGTATCAGACGCCGGAGCTGCTCTCCAAGTCCTACTATACCGGATGCGACCTGAGCAAATTCATTGCCCTGATCATCGACACGCTGAACCACGACGGCTCCATGAGCGATCTGCTCTCTCCCATGGACCGCATCAACAAGTTCCTGGCGAAAAAAGGGAAAACGCGATAATCCGGAAATCTGTTCCTCAGGTAGAAAAAATGTAAAATTTAAGGGGATGCTGCAGCGCTTACTCGAAAGCCCGCGCGGGCTGCGGTAAGTTTTGCAGTATCCCCTTTTTTCCGCTATGGATACAGGCCCGAATTTATTCGATTTTGTCAATTCACCCCTCCCCATTACTCCCCCGCCCCCTCTTACTTTGTATACTTATTATAAAAACATACTTTTTTATCCCAGTTCCTTTGTTGACATTTACTCTGTTTCTGGATAAACTTCCTTATATCAAGTGAAAAATGACACGTGTCACAGAATCATACATGATGCAAGGAGGATATTTATGAAGCGAACAATAGCGACACTCTCTGTTCTGGCGCTCAGCCTGAGCTGTTTCCCCGTAATTTCTTTTGCGGAATCTCCATTAGAGGCTCCGTCTCTGGAAGTAGAAAGCAGTCTGCACGGGACCGCCTACACGAACGGAAAGAGCACCTTAAAGGGGCACTTAAATACCACCGTCACCTATGACAGCGATTCCCAGGCCGTTTTTACTCTGGCGTTTGCGGATGGAAGCGAAATTGATGACAGCAAAATCGACTGCAGCGGCGCCTCGGTGATTCTGGATGAGGGCGATGGCTACTATCCGTCTGAATATGTATTCAGCGCGGAAACTCTGGAGGGAGAATGGAATGACGGACAGTTCACCTATACCCTGTCCGAGGGAGATTTCGAAATTAACCGTGATGATTATCCGCAGACCGACACAGACAGCGGACGCGAATGGAGTTGTCTGGGCGGAGATGGCGCCGGCCATTATCATTTCAACCTTACCGTCAGCGGCATCGTCTACGACGGACAGGAAGTGGAAAGTCAGACCTTCCCGCTGGATATCACTATCTATGGATATAATTACACCTCTGACGCGGAAAGTCTGTACGGGGAAACCGGAGTATCTGTCACGCCGGAATTCGCATCCCTGGCTGACAAATCGGGGGCTTCTGCCGAGGCTGAAACTGAGCCGGTTTGGACCTGGATCGGAGATGGCGAACAGCCGATTCTGTGTGACCAGCTGCAGGATGATTTCTATGTTACCTGGCCTGATGGAACCGATGCTTCCACGCTTTCCGCAGAGGATGTGACCATCACTCTGGCAAGCGGCTATGGGGAGACCCGTGAATTAGTTCCGGACCAGGATTACTATGTCAGCTCTTCCGCACAGGAAACACAGATTGCCCTGACCTACATTAACTGGGAATTTATTCCGGTTTACCGAACGATGACCATCCAGGTGGCAGGCGAGAATACCGAGGCCGAGATGACCTATGATATCGGAAGCGTATACGTATATGAAGCTCAGCAGGGCGGCGGCGGAGATTCTACGGAGAACGTTGTTACCGCCTACAGTTTCTACGGATTTGAAAATCTGGAGTCCTGGGAACAAATCATGAAGCCCGCCGCCACGGTATTGGCCTGTGAGACCGACGGTGTCACGATGTACTATGCGGAAGATGCCGATGGAAATGGAAGCCTGACGGAAAATGTGGAGGAAGCCTACACCATCGATGCATCCGGGGAAGAAGACCGTAATCAGCAATTAGCTGGAAACAGCGTTTACATCACGCGAAAAGACACCAGTGATACCGTGGAAAAAACCATCGACGGTGAAACAGTCACATTTACCCAGCAGAGCATTGGGGGCGGTCTGTTAAGCCCCAGCGAATGTGATCCCTCTCTCACCGCTGCTCCCGGATATGTAATCCCGTGGGGTACCGAAAACTGGATCACCAATGAGAAATGGGCATGGCAGAAGGGTGTGGAAACCGGTTGGACCGGCATTTCCGTTACACCGTATGAAGGAAAATTTGAGTGGTCTGTAGAGGTTGGAACCTCCTGTCAGTTTGAAGCGGACGCCGAGAATGTCACCTGGGAAATCTATGGCGATGTTGATGAGGGAACCAGTGTAACCCAGGATGGTCTGGTAACAGTAGCCGAAACAGAATCCCACGCTTCCTTTGCCGTAACTGTAACGGATGCGGACGGCAACCACGGCACGGTAACTGTCAAGGTTGCTCAGCCTGAGTAACATAAAAATACAGCAGCAAGCCAGCGGGGCATGGAAATAGGGAACGCAACAGAGCTGCGCTTGATCTTTGATATGGAAAGACATTTTTACAGAAGCGGGATGGCCGGAAAAGGCCGTCCCGTTTCTTTATTTAAGCGGGAAGCGTAATTGCAACCCTTGCCCCCTCTTCCCGGCTTTCCAGCCGAAGGGAAGCATTTCCCCCAAAAAAATCGTTCAGCCGATAAGCCACACTTCTCAAGCCAATTCCCTTCCCGCCTGATTCAAACGGCTTTTTCAGGCCATCTTCCACCTGACGGATCGTTTCCGGAGAAACTCCTGCCCCATTGTCGGTCACCTCAATCCGGATACTCCCGTCTTCTCTCTTTGCCACAGATACCCGTATCAGGCCTCCCGATCTGCAGTTTTTCAGTCCGTGCGTCAACGCATTCTCAATCAGCGGCTGCAGGATGATGGCCGGTATCTCCTTGTCCTCACACGCTTTCTCGCACTCCACCTCAAACTGAATTCTTTTCCCGAACCTTTGCTTCTGAATGGAGATATATTCTTTGGTATGGCTGACCTCCTCCTTTACGGTGATGGTTTTGCCCACATGCTCCAGAAACTCCCTCAGATATTTGGCCAGCTGAATCGAGCATTCCTCCGTCCGCTGCGCTCCCTCAATGAAGGCCAGGCTTGTGAGGGTGTTCAGACAGTTAAATAAAAAGTGAGGGCTGATCAGGGACTGCATCAGGCACATTTCCGTCTGGTTCAGTGAAATTTTTGTCTGCATATTTTCCATTTCCAGCTTATGAAGCTTCTGGGATACAGCAATTTTTTCCTCCAGCTCGCCCATCTGCTTCCGGATTGTTCCCAGCATCTCACGGAATGCTTCCATGAGAAGCGCCGTTTCTCTGCAGCCGGACTCTACTCCGGTGACCGCCTCGATCTCCCCATAATTTTTTTGCACAACCTGTTTTGCCTGCTCCGTCAGCAGCCCCACCGGCCGGACAATCAGATTGACCAGCCTTCTCCCCCTCCAAATGGCGATGATGCAGACAAGAATCCCCAGTATAAAAATAA
>DBFBJF010000050.1:0-3783 GCA_048203265.1 Candidatus Merdiplasma sp. | reverse complement strand
GTTAGCCCAGCTTGGCGCTTTGCCATGTAGGGGGTATTAGCTCAGTCGGTAGAGCACTTGACTTTTAATCAAGTTGTCCGGGGTTCGAATCCCCGATGCCTCATAAAAGCACTCCACCAAAACCGAAATCAGATTCGCGCCCATGTGAAACGCCAGCGGGGCCGCCAGGGAACCTCCCTTTTCATAACACAAATGGAGCAGCAGCGCCATGGGAAACGCATAAATCATTTGGATGGGATTTCCATGATAAAGGGCAAACACCCCGGCAGCGCAGATAATGCCCCAGCCCCTGGGGAGCCACTCCCGCAGTCTCTCATAAAATAATCCGCGGAAAATCAGCTCCTCCGCCGCAGGCACAATCAATCCCAGGCCAAGAATCTGAATCCAAAGCTGCGCCGCAAAAAGATTTTCCTGCACCTGATTGGAGAACCGCTCCGTCAGTCCGCTCAAGTTCATAAGATAACTGCCTGCCAGCGAAGCAGCAGCGCCGCCAACAAAGACGAGCAGATAAAAGGACCAGCCTCTTTTCTGCTCCTTTACCGAGGCCGGAAGCAGCATCCGGTCCCGCTTCCACATCCTCCAAAGAATGGGCAGACTGCACAGTGCGCTCAGCGTGGTCAACAGAGTATCCCCGCTCAGGCCCAGGCCCCAGGCCATATCCACCGTAATCCCCACATAGGCCACCACAAAGGTGATCCCCAAATGTACCAGCAAAGGGGCGGTAATCCGCCCCAATTCTTTCAGAAAATCTTTCATCTCGTTCCTTTCTCACTCCAGAGTTTGCGGTACGTCCATACCACTCAGGTGCCAGCTTCCATCATAATAGGAAAGGGTCAGTTCGGCAGCGGCATCCCCCGGCCTGATATTCTCCTGGCTTGTCTCTGTCAGAATGGGTTCCCCGTACTCATCATACTCTCCGGTCTCCTCCAGCACCTGCTGCTGAAAGGTCCAGCTATACTGGTACGCCAGCTCCAAATCCACCTGTATCCCCTGATCCTCTGTAAATGTCATCTGACCATAGCGCGGATTATATTCCCATACCGCCACGCTCTCAAGCGCATAGCCCTCCTCAGATTGGGCTTCCAGTTCGTCCTGCAGTGTTCCGATAAACTGATCCGCCTGGTCCTCACAGGCCCCAAACAGTCCGTCCTCCTGCTGAGAAGCGCTCTGGGCATTCACAATGGCCAGCCGGTAGATCTCCCGCAGTGTCTCCACCCCCAGCTCCAGAGCCGCTGCCCTTCCGCCATCGCTCAACTGCATCTGGGGACACAGATCCACGGTCTGTTCCATCGTATCCACGCTGGCAGTCAGCGTTTCAAAAATATCATGGGAGACCGTCACCTCCGCCGTCCCGAGAAGAATTTCCGGAACAATGTAGGTATCCACGGCGCTCTGTCCTCCGCCCTCCTGAAGCAGCCCCTCTTCAAGGCTTTCCCCGCTCAGCACCACAGCAGAGCCTGCCGGCACCTGAAGCACAAAGTCCTTTACCATACAGTGGTCGGGCATCACCTTCCACTGATCAAAGAAGAAAAATTTCTTCTCGGCCTGCTTCCTGACAGAAATTTCCTCCGCCGCCTGCTCCTCATCATCCGAATTCACAAAAGAAATCCGGTAATCCTCATATTCATTTCCGTTCTCATCTTTCCTGGTCTCCACCTTTTCCAGATGGAAGCCCGCATACAGACTGTAATTTCTGGCCTCCGCCGCAGCAGCGAATTCTTCCTGGGTGATGGATCCCTCCATCTGCGTATCCTGATACCGGTAGGCCTGATCTGTCTCATGATGAATCAGGTGCTGTGCGTAGCGCTCCAGCACGTACTGCGCTGTATCTGTCTGGCTTTCCCGATACGCAATACCTGCGGCCGACCCGGCTGCCACCACCAGGAGGAATATGATCGTCTTAATCAGTACTCTTTTCCAAACTTTCATCTTCTGTCTCCTCCTGTCAGCTGTTCAGCGCCTCTTCGTACGCCAGGATTACATTCAGGTTTGCCAGTTCATAATCATTCAGGAAAGATTCCATGTTTGCGTCAAATTCATCCGGATCATAGGTGGGCACATACCAATCTTTTGAACCGAAATACGCCTGCAGATCTTCCGACCGGAAAATCCTTCCATGAAGCGCAAAAATTTCATTCCGGATCAGCCGTATCGTGGCGGCGTCATAGTCGTAGAGTTCTTCCTCACTGATATAACGGCTGTTAATATGCCAGAGGATCAAATCATCCGGGGAATAAATACCATTTTCATAGGATCCGCTTCCGGAGTCGCCCGTACCGGAATTATCCGTCCCGGAACTGTCCGTACCTGAGCCGCCCGTATCACCATTCCAGGTGCCGTCCTGATAGGTACTGTCACCCGGATCAATGATCTCCACTCCGCCGGAGCTTCCGCTCCATGAGTCATTCTGGCCCGAATCCCCGCCGCTTCCGCCAGTATTCTGGCTGGTATCCCCGCCGCTCCAGCTATTATCCTGGCTGGTATTTCCGCTGCTCCAGACGCTGTCCTGACTGGTATCCCCACTGCTTCCGCTGGTATCCTGGCTGGTATCTCCGCCGCTCCAGACGGTATCCTGGGTCGTTCCCGGGGAAGTTCCGTCAGTCGTTCCCGCTGTCCCATCTTCACTGTAACCGCCTGAATGGTCCGCGGCAGACATCTCTCCATCAATCGAAGTTTCCCCGGCGGATGAAGTCTCTCCGTTTTCACCGGTCTCAGGTTCTGTCGTTTCCGTCTCCTGATCCGCTTCTGTCTCAGACTCACTCTCCACCTGATTTAACACTGCCCCGCTGGCCGTTATGGTAAACGGATTCGTCTCATATGTCTCTGAAACATCCGCAGACGTCTCCCCTGTCTGTGTCTGCGCAGGTGTCTCCTCACTCTCCTGCTGTTCCTGTGACACGCTCTGATACAGCCTGTTCAAAACCGGGTCAGCTCCGAAGAAGGACACGCCTGCGGCTATGATACTGACCACGATAAACCCGCTGTTTCTTTTCAGAACATTTCGCTTTTTCATTCGTCCTTTCACCCCTTACCGGGTCATATTAACACAGGCGCATGGAAAATTCAAGGAAACCCCAAAAATCACCGTTCTCAGAGCTGCCAGGGCGGCTGTGAATACGTCAGGATCACACACCGCCACATCTCATCCTATCCTTTTTTTCTCCTTTTCATCCGGCAAACACCTATGCCGCCAGCCGCCGCGCTCCCTCCAGCGAGTGCCCCGAGGGCCGCTTTTCGTGTCCATGAACCGGGTTCCTCCGGCTGGTCTGAAAAACGGTCTGATCCCTTTTGAACATCCGTTATTGTCTCCGCCTCATTTTCTGCCAGCTCCGTTTCGCTGCTCTGTTCCGGATCTTCAGAGGGCTTTCCCGTCTGTTCCATCTCCAGCTCCCGTGCCGTTTTTTCTGTCCGCTCATAGGGCATAATTCCGTCTATGCGGTCCGCTTCCGTCACATAGACAGGAAGTTCCTCTGTCCAGCACTCATTTCCCGCCAGATCCCTTGCGTATACCTGTATCCTCTGCCAGGCATCCTTTGCGCCAATTCTCCATTTTATAATCCCGCCCTTGGCGCTTACCTGCTCTCCGCTGTAGCTGGCTGCCCTGACTCCATCCATATAGATGATGAGCGTTTCCAATCCGCTGTTATCCCTGGCCTCCAGACAGATCCAACGTTGGGATGCCTGGTAAATCCCGTCCGCCTCCACTCCGGTAATCATACATTCCGGCGGCGTACTGTCAATAAAAAATCTCACCGCTTTCTGCTGTGCCTGACTGTCTGAGCT
>DBFBJF010000049.1:0-31538 GCA_048203265.1 Candidatus Merdiplasma sp. | reverse complement strand
CGAGTGCAGAGGGCTGGAGATGATGATACAAAATAATTTTCACAATATTGAGCTGCTGCCCAGTGCATATAATGGCGTATCCCTGATTAAAGCTGCTCAGGAGCTTCAGCCGGATATGATGATTGTGGATATCAATATGCCGGGACTTAATGGACTTGAGGCATTGGAATTGTTACACTTAAAATCATTTAGCTCAAAGGTAATTATCAATACTGCTTACAGTGATTTTGAATACATCAAAAAAGCGCTGCTTCTGGGGGCTGTAGATTATTTGGTGAAACCGGCGGAAGAACGGCAGTTGGTGGAGACAGTATCCCGGGTAATTGGAACACTTGAGCAGGAACGGAGAACACAATTTGAGAGTAAAATGACAGAGGAGAAATTTCAAAATATGCAGAGAATTGTGGGAAACGAATTAATGTCCTCAATTCTTTTGGGAAAACCGAATGAGGCGGATCTCAAAATTTGGTTTGATAATCTGGACAGAACATATTTTGGAGGAATCCTCGTAGCTATGCGAATAGCAGATCAAAAGAAAAATCAGAACGTCTATCTTGAAATGATCCGGAAACTGTTAGATGAAGAATTGAAGCGGTTTTGCACTTTTTTGTCTATGGTTTATAAAGATACGTTGTATCTTTTTTTATTTCCCGCAGGACAGGTGGGAAGAGATAATTACCATTCATGGACCCGAGAACTGCTGAACTATTTAAAGAAAAAAATTCAGATTGAGATTTCGGGAGATGTCATTTTTGGCGTTAGTCAATGGAAATACGAGTTTGAAAAAATGCCGGAGGCTTTAAAAGAATGTAAGTCTTCTCTGCGCAATCTTTCAGAGGATGGTATTTGTTTTTTTGAGGAAGAATGTTATGCACAGGTACAGAGAGGGAATGAAGAGAAGGAGGCGGGGCAGCTCGCGGAATTTGTGAAGGCTGGCAACCGGGATCAAGGAAAGATATTACTTGCAAAGAAAATTGCTCAATGGAAAGAAGCTGGAATTTGGCAGGAAAATCAGTTGTTGGTGTATTTTCTGCTAAATTGCAGTAAAATGCTTCAGGAGCAAGAGAGTAAGCATTTTTCCTGGCGGCAGATATTAACTAGACTGAAGGATACTGGAGAAAAGGATCGCATAGATACAGCACTG
The DNA here is from genome assembly GCA_048203265.1 of Candidatus Merdiplasma sp. Classification (GTDB taxonomy): domain Bacteria; phylum Bacillota; class Clostridia; order Lachnospirales; family Lachnospiraceae; genus Merdiplasma. The sequence goes on along the minus strand of DBFBJF010000049.1, from coordinate 30,394 downwards.
GATATTTTATGTGAAATAGCCGAACCACGGGAGATAGCAGATCGAGCAAACAGCTATGTAGAAGAAGCGGTTCTTTATATTGAACAAAATTATATGAAGGATATCTCTTTGGAGTTGGTGGCGGGACGGTTAGGTATCAGTTCTTTTTATCTGAGCCGATTATTGACACAGCAGCTGGATGAAAGCTTTACAGAAATTTTAACGGATACAAGGATCGATCATGCGATTGAATTGATTCGCAGAGAAAATTTTATGGTAAAGGACATTGGCAGAAGAGTTGGATATTTGTCAGACACTTATTTTTATAAAGTGTTCAAGAAAAATACAGGAATGACGGTAGGAGAAATGCGGCAGTTGTTAAAGGGGGAATAAAGTTGAGAAAAAAGTGCCAATAGCGGCACTTGCCAAATAAAAGGGTTTATGGTATGCTCATGCATGAACGCGCGATGTGAAAACATATAAGACCAGTTTCCCACACCACGCGTTCATTTTTTAACAAATAGTTAGATAAAACTAACAAAAGGAAGGGAGGAGTAACTATAAAAGGAAAGACTTTGACACTTTTGCTGGCTGTCTGCCTGGTGATTTTGTCGGTGGCTTCTCTGTTTGTGGGAGTGATCGATATCAATCTGGCTTCGCTGCTGTCCGGGGATGTGGAGCAGGTGGAGATTTTTTTGATTTCCAGGCTGCCTCGTCTGCTGGCCATCCTGTGTACCGGAGTGGGGATGAGTGTTGCGGGACTGATCATGCAGCAGCTTTGTATGAATAAATTTGTATCCCCCACTACAGGTGCCACCATCTCCTCGGCCCAGTTCGGTATTCTGCTGGCATTGCTTTTCATGCCGGGATCCACACTGTGGGGGCGTGCCATCTTCGCCTTTGTCACCGCCATTCTGGGAACCTGGATTTTTGTCTGGTTTATCCAGAAAATCCAGTTTAAGGATGTGGTGATGGTGCCTCTGGTGGGTATCATGTTCGGCAATGTGATTGGAGGTATCACCAACTATCTGGCCTACAAATATGAGATGACACAGGCGCTCTCGTCCTGGCTGGTGGGGCATTTTTCCCTGGTGATCCGGGGAAGGTACGAGATCGTATATCTGGTGGTGCCCCTGGTGATTGTGGCCTTTCTCTTTGCCAACCATTTCAACATTGTGGGCATGGGAAGAGATTTCTCCAAGAATCTGGGCGTCCATTATAATCTGGTGCTGCTGATGGGGCTGACGATCGCCGCCATGATTACCGCCTCGGTGGTTGTGGTGGTGGGATCCATCTCCTACATCGGTCTGATCGTCCCCAACGTGGTGGCTATGTTCAAGGGAGATAAAATCCGGGGAACGCTGGTGGATACCGCACTGTTTGGCGCAATTTTTGTTCTGGTGTGCGATATGATCGGCCGGGTGGTCATCGCTCCCTATGAGCTTCCCATCGAATTGATTGTGGGTATCCTGGGCAGCATCATCTTCATTGCCCTGCTGCTTTATCGGCTGAAGAACGGACGGAAGGCCATCAATCTGAAGGAACTGCTTTCAGCGGCACGGAGAGGAGGAGAAGCATGAACCCAAAAGCCTATCGGGGAAATATCCGGAAGCTGGGTGTGATGGCCCTTCTGGTGTTGGCGGCGGCTGTGGCCTATATGCTGGTGGGCGTAAATTTCGGCAATGAAAAGCTGTTCTGGTACGCTATGAAAATCCGCACTCCCAAGCTGATCGTGATGCTGATTACCGCCTATGCCATCGGAAGCGCATCCATTGTCTTTCAGTCGGTGATTAACAACACCATTGTAACCCCCTGTCTGTTGGGAATGAACTCCCTCTATACGCTGATCCATACAGCGGTGGTGTTTGTGGCCGGATCGGGAAGTTACCTGGCCATCAATTCTAATGCGGCCTTCGCGGTGGATCTGGTGCTGATGGGAGTGACCGCCACGGTGATTTACAGCTACTTTTTCCGGAAGACGAAGCACAATGTTCTCTATGTGCTGCTCATCGGAACGGTGCTGACTTCCTTTTTCTCCAGCGTGCAGACCACACTCACCAGAGTGATGGACCCCAATGAGTACGACAGCCTGCTGGCGACGCTGGTGGCCAGTTTCAGCAACATTAATTCGGAAATTATTGTGCTGTCTGTGGTAGTGCTGGCGGCGGTAACCTTTTTCCTGCGAAAGGAGCTGGCTCTGCTGGATGTGATTACCCTGGGGAAGGAGCAGGCCATCAACCTGGGAGTGGATTATGATAAGTGCATCCGAAGGCTTTTGCTGGGAGTGACTTTGTACATTGCGGTGGCTACTGCCATGGTGGGTCCCATCTCCTTTTTGGGATTGATCATCGCGAACCTCTCCAGGCAGCTTTTAAAAACCTACCGGCACAGTTTGTTGATACTGGGCTCTGCCTTCTTTGGCATGATTATTCTGGTGGGGGGACAGCTGATTGTGGAGCATGTGTATTCCTACTCTATTCCGGTCAGCGTGTTCATCACCGTGGGAGGCGGCATCTATTTCCTGTATCTATTGTTGACGAGAAGGAGGGTCTGAAGCGTGTTTGTAAAAGAACTGACCAAAAGTTATGACGGTAAGGCGGTGGTGGACGGAGTCACCTTTGAGATACCAAAGGGGAAGGTAATTTCCCTGATCGGTCCCAATGGGGCGGGAAAGTCCACGGTGATGGGGATGATTTCCCGGCTGATTGCCAGGGACAGCGGGCTGGTGGATTTTGAGGGGACGGACATCCGGAAGTGGAAAAGCAAGGAACTCTCAAAGCGTCTGGCGATTCTGACCCAGACCAACAACGTCCAGATGAAACTGACGGTGCGGGAACTGGTGGGATTTGGCCGTTTCCCCTATTCGGGAAACCACCTGACCCAGGAAGACCGGGAGGTGGTGGAGAGGGCTATTCACTATATGGAGCTGGAGGAATTTCAGGACCGCTTCATCGATGAACTGTCCGGCGGACAGAGGCAGAGAGCCTACATTGCCATGGTGATTGCCCAGGACACGGAGTACATTCTGTTGGATGAGCCCACCAATAACCTGGATATTTATCATGCCACTAATATGATGAAGATTGTCCGGCGGCTGTGCGATGAGCTGGGCAAGACGGTAATTTTAGTGCTCCATGAAATTAATTACGCGGCTTTTTATTCCGACTACATCTGCGCTTTCGTGGACGGAAAAATAGCAAAATTCGGTACGGTAAAGGAGGTGATGACCAAGGAGACCTTGTCTGATATTTACGGAGTGGACTTTGAAATCATGGAGATTTCAGGAAAGCCATTGTCAATCTATTATTGAGGAAGCAGACATTACGTACTGCTGTGCAACTGACCAGAGATTCTGAGGGGACGCTTTTAGCAGCGCTTCCCGAGGACCCAACATTTAAAAATATAAGGAGAAAAATTTATGATGAAGAAGATGTTAGCACTTGTTTCTGCCATGGCCCTGTCTTTCGGACTGGCTACCTGCGCCGGCGCGGCACAGGAGGATACCACGGAGGCTGCAGCTTTGGAGACAGTTACAATCCAGAGCCTGAACGCGGCGGGAGAGGAAGAAGATATGGAAGTTCCCTGTGATCCCCAGAGAATCGCCATCCTGGATATGGCGTGCCTAGATATCCTGGATTCCCTTGGACTGGGAGACCGGGTGGTGGGTTCTGCCAGCACCTCCCTGGAATATCTCCAGGACTATGTGACAGATGAAAATATTGTGAACCTGGGAACCATCAAGGAGGCCGATATGGAAGCTGTGATGGCCTGCGAGCCGGATGTGATCTTTATCGGCGGGCGCCTGTCCTCCTCCTATGACGCCCTGAGCGAGATTGCTCCGGTGGTGTATCTGAGTACGGATACGGAGATTGGATTGGTGGAGAGTGTGCGCAAGAATGCGTCCACCATCGCCTCCATGTTTGGTCTGGAGTCAGAAGTAGACGGGCTGATGGCTGACTTCGATGCCCGCATCGCTGCCCTGGCGGAGTTTGCTGAGGGAAAGACCGCCATCGTGGGTATGTGCACCAGCGGCAGCTTTAACGTATTGGGCAACGATGGACGCTGCTCTCTCATTGGAAATGAGATTGGCTTTGAGAACGTTGGCGTGGATTCGGAGATTGACACCGCCACCCACGGAAATGAGGCTTCCTTTGAATTTATTGTTGATAAGAACCCGGATTACATTTTTGTGATGGACCGTGACGCTGCCATCGGCACGGACGGAGCTCAGCTGGCCCAGGATATTATGGAGAACGAGCTGGTGATGGGAACAGACGCTTACCAGAACGGAAACCTGATTTATCTGGAGCATCCCGCTGTTTGGTATACCGCTGAGGGCGGCATCAACGCGCTGGATGTGATGCTGCAGGATCTGGAGACTACACTGCTGGCTGAATAATAAAAGAAAAACAGACGGATGAAAACGGGTCTGCCGCAATTGGTGCTTTTGCGGCAGACCCGTTTGGCTTGCCCGTAAACTTGTACGGGCTATCCGTCTGAGGAACAGAAGAAAATAGAAGATCCCAATACCGCCATCAGGCCGCAGCCCCGTGCGCCAGCGCCCGGCCGCTGCTGGCGCAGCTTATGGCTGCGGCTCAATGGGCGTACCGCCCATTACCGAAAAAACGAAAGCTGCCCTTAACAAGTAAACTTGTACGGGCTTCTTCCGTTTTTTCTGCCTGATGGCGGTATTGTTTTGTGAAAATCCTGTGTTTGGGGATGAAAAATGATTGCCAGCCGGGGCTAAAAAGGATATAATGAAAGCTACGGATCATTGCAGCGGCTGGCCGGAAGTATTTCTGATTTTTGCGGAGAGCACGCTGTTGAGAGAATATGGCGGATCCAGGCGATGGCTTTGCCGTCCGGGACGACCTGCCAAATGATGGAGGAATTTAGGTATGAAAACAGGATTGAAACGAGGACTGGCCATGGGACTGGGCGTGTGTGTGGCGGCGTCCATGTTGGCAGGATGCGGCAAGAAGGAGACGCTGGACACATCTGCGGTTGCTGCCACATTTGACGGGGAGGACATCTCCGCAGGATTGGTGAACTTTTTCCTGCGTTATCAGCAGGCGGAGTTTGAGACAAGCAATGCTTGGCTGGCTAGTTACTATGGCACAAGCGATATTTGGAGTATGGATTTGACCGGCACCGGTACAGCCTACGGAGACACCTTCAAGGATAGCGTGATGACCGCTTTGGAGAGAATGCTGCTGGCAGAGAAGCATATGGCTGACTATGATGTGGAACTGACCGAGGATGAGACGGCTGCCATTTCCCAGGCAGCTCAGGATTTCGTGGAGTCCAACGATGAGGAAGTTCTGGAGAAGATGAGTGCCACACAGGAGAATGTGGAGCGGATTCTTACTCTATATACGATCCAGAACAAGATGGAAACCCAGATGGCTGCCGATGTGGATACGGAAGTGTCCGACGAGGAGGCCGCTCAGAGAACGGTATCCTATGTAAGATTTACGGCCCAGACGGAGTCTGATACAGAGGAAGAGACCGAGGCCGGAAGCGAAGCGGCTGGCACAGAAGGGGATATCGCTGAGAATACGGAGGCGGAGACACCCTCTGAGACAGAGACCGAGGCCGCTGAGACGGAGAATGAGACCGTTCCGGCGGAGGATACTACAGAGGCTACGTTGACCGAGGCAGAGGGAACAAAGACCGAGGCTGCTGAGACGGAGACCGAAGTGGAGACCACCGCGGCAGAGGAAGAGACCGAAACGGAAGCGGCTGAGGAAGATACAGAAGCTGCAGATACCGAGAGTGAAACAGAAACCGAGACTGAAACAGAGGATCCGGCTATGGAGGCTGCCAGAGAGGAAGCCAGAGCCCAGGCGGAAGCTTTTCTGGAGCAGGTAAAGGGCGGAGAGGATTTCGATACAGCCGCTGAAGCAGTTGTGGAGGAGAACGACAATGCGGGAACCTCTGACTTTACCTTCGGCGATGATGATACTTATCCGGATGAGGCCATCATTGAGGCCACCAAGGGAGTGGAGGATAACACGCTGGTGGACGAGGTGGTTCAGGTAAATGATTCCTTCTATGTGCTTTACGTGGATGATGCCTTCGATGAGGAGGCCACGCAGCAGAAAAAAGAGGACATTGTGAATGAAAGAAAGAATGAGGCCATCAATGACCTTTACGATGAGTGGACGGATGAGGTGGAATTTACCATCAACGAGGATGTGTACGGCCAGATGGTGTTTGATCTGTCCCTGACTGTGGAGACTGAGGCGGCGACCGAGGCTGTAACGGAGGCAGAGAGCCAGAGCGAGGGTACCACGGAGAGTGGAACCGAGGTGACAACGGAAGCTGAAACTGAGGCTGTCACCGAGGCGGAAACAGAAGCCGGTACGGAAGCGGAGACGGAGGGAGACACTGAGGCAGCGTCTGAGGCAGAAACAGAAGCTGAGACGGAGGAAGCTGCCGAGGCAGTCACCGGGGCTGAGACAGAGACCGAGACGGAAGCGTGAACCCATGGGATGCCGCAATCGTGAAGATTTTGCGGCATCCCTTAATTGTTATAAAATAAAAGATGCCGGACGACATCATCAAAGTGCTGAGGAGGTAATGAAGATGACAGCGGAAACAAAGAACTACGTGATGGAAAAGACAAAGGAGCTGATGCAGGCTCATTCCTGCAGCAAGGAAGCGAAAGCGGCCGCTCAGGCCTGGCTGGACGCGGTTGGGACGGAGCGTGAGCAGGAGGAGACAAAAAAATATGTGGCTGAGCTGGAGGCGGACATTATGCCTCTGGATAACCTGATTGCCTTTGCCAGATCAGAGGCCGGAGCCGGAGTGTTTGGCGGCGCCCAGGCCGCGGAGGGTGTGGCAAAGCATGGAGAAGAGCTGAAAGCAGCCGGGAAAAAGTACTGTGACTGCCCGGCCTGCGCTGCCTGTGAGGCAATTTTGGAGAAGAAAGAAGAATTGCTGGGCTGATACCGGGCGAAATTGAGACAGGCAGGTTTGACAGAAAATGAGAGCTGCCGCAGGAAGTACCCGAAAGTCGGGGAATCCCTGCGGCAGCTGTTTGATTCCTGCGGGCCAAACAAGCGATACGTCCCATGGATATTAATTTTCCCATAGGAGAATGCTGACCGAATCTGCGGTTTCTCAAAAAGATCTGGTACTCATCCCAATTGCCTCGGCCAGAAGCGCAATGCCTGTGATGATCAGATAAGCTGCCAGAATATAGTTCAGCGCCAGCGCAGTGACAAAGGGCAGAAACAGGAAGATCACTGCCAGAATGATGCACAGCACCCCGCTGAAGATCAAAGTCCCGGTGTGGGGCAGCTGGTAGTAGCGGAGACGCAGGGCGAAAGAAATTTTCTCCGCGCCGGTGAAAATGAGCAGAAAGGCAAGCAGAAACGTGATAACCTGAACCGTCAGCTCTACCGGCATAACAAACAGCAGAATGCCCATCAGCACGTTCAGAATACCGGAAATCAGCAGCATGGGATCCCGGAAGTAATAGGTCATGGACGAGTAGGAGATAAAATGATAGATTCCCACCACAATCATGGCGATGGCAGCCATGTACTGAATGACGGCGAAAATTCCCACCGGGAAGACGGCAACGAGAATCCCCGCAATCAGCAGTATAACAGCCAAAATCAGATAGGTATTGCGGATTTTTTTCCGGCCCCGCTCCCAGGCGTCCTTCAGTTCTTGTACATAATCAAAGTTTGAATCAAACCATCTCATGGATATTTCCCTCCTTTGCTATCGTTATTATAGCTCAGAAAAATGGGTATTACCACTGATAATTTGAGACCTTTGTCTTTACAAAATGGAAGATCTGTCAGGGTAAAGGGAATCCAGCAGATGCAGTCCCGTCTTAGTCCGGAATACGTTTTTTCGGAATTGCTCCAGACTTTTTCTATATTTTGCGGATTCGCCGGCATTGACCAGATAGTCGGCCTCCAGCAGTATCTGGTAATCCATTCCCTCCACATGGCTGTAAGTGTGATGATGAGTAACCAGAAAGATCACCCGCTCCTCCACAGAATCGGGCAGACGAAATTCCTTCAAAAATTCCCGCAGCAGAGGTTCGCTCTCTGCCTCCTGATGTTTTCCGTCAGTGTCCCCATATTTCTCCCGGCACAGCGGGCAGGCGATGTCGTGGACAATGGAAGCGATTTCCAGAATGTCCAGTGTGTCCTCATCCAATCCTTCCAGCGCTCCAATGGTGGCGGCAAAGGCGTGTACCTTCAGAAAATGATTGATATCCTCCAGATTGCCTTCATAGAAATCGGCCATTTTTAAAATAATCTGTTCTTTTGCCATGACGTATCCCCTCTTTTTCCACTTTTTTCACCATTATAGCCTCCGGACGAAGGAAAGTAAATACGCGCGGGCGTGGATCTGGGATAAATTGCGGGGAAGATCATTGCAGGGTGCCACCTATTTCACTATAATAGATTCAACGGATTAAGGAGGCAATGGCCATCTGTCCATGCAGCTGCGGCGGCTTAGGCGGTTGTCCGCAAAAACCGGAATTCATCAGGGAGGTGTGTTATGAGGACGAGAATGAAAACATGGGGCGGAATCTGTGGAGCAGTACTGCTCTTCCTGGCTTTGTTCGCCGCGTTGGGAGGAATGACAGCACAGGCAGAGCAGACAGGGGGAGACTGGGAGTACCGTGTGAATGAGGAGACGAGAACTGTCACAGTAACGGCTTACCACGGTTCCGAACAATCCGTGACCATACCGGAAATGCTGGGCGGCTATCCGGTGACGGCCATCGGGGAGGGGGCCTTTCAGGGGAATGCCTTCCTGGAAGCAGTGATCATGCCGGATACCATATCTGTTATTGGAAAACAGGCGTTTGCGGAGTGCGGCGCTCTGACGGATGTCACCCTGTCCCAGGGTCTGGCCCGGATTGAAACGTCCGCTTTTGAAGCGTCAAAGGTAAAAGCCGTCACCATTCCGGACAGCGTATCCTACATTGGGCCTTACGCCTTTCGAAATTGTACCGGCCTTCGCACCCTGGAGCTGGGCAGCGGGATCAGCGAGTGGGGACAGGACTGGGGAACGAACGGGGCTTTTGCGGGCTGTACCCTGTTGGATTCGCTGACGGTGAAGGCTGGCGCGTCCTCGATCGGGGAGAGCGCGTTTGCCGGATGCACCCTGCTGATGGAGATAATTCTGCCGGAGAGTGTCACTCTGGTGGAGGGCAATGCTTTCCGGGATTGTGAGCTGCTGGATACAGCGGTGGTTTATGGAGATGTGGGAGAGGCCGCTTTCCAGAACTGCACCAGTCTGAAAAATCTGACCTTAATGAATGCGGTTCAGATCGGGGGATCGGCTTTTGAGAATAATACGGCGCTGGAGCAGGTTGCTCTGCCGGATACCCTGACCTCCATCGGTCAGAGCGCTTTCTCTGGCTGCACCAAACTGAAAGAAGCGGTGATCCCGGACAGAGTTTCCTTTGTGGGAGCTTACGCCTTTCAGAACTGTACCCAGATGGAGCGGGCCGTGCTGGGCAGCGGGATCAGCGAGTGGGGGCAGGACTGGGGAGATAACTCGGCCTTTGCCGGGTGCACGAAGCTAAATGACCTGACCATCCGGGAAGGTGCTGCCTCCCTGCCCTTCGGCGCTTTCTCCGGCTGCAGTGCCCTGGAACAGGTTGAGATTCCCGGCAGCGTGGTGAGCATCGCGGAGGAAGCGTTTTCAGACTGCCAGAGGCTGGAGACCGTCACACTGTCTGAGGGGATTCAGAGTATCGGAAACGCCGCGTTCAAAAATTGCACCCAGCTTCATACCGCAGATCTTCCGGCCACACTGACGTCTTTGGGAAATGAGGCTTTCCGGTATACCCAGCTTCGCCATGTGAACATTCCGGATAAAGTGAGCAGCATCGGCTGCTATGCCTTTGCGGACTGCCCCGCCCTGAAGAGCGTCTCCCTGGGAGCAGGCGTGGAAGAATGGGTGGAGGACTGGGGAACCAACGGAGCTTTTATGAACGATACCAGGCTGGAGAGTCTGACCATCGAAGACGGCGTGCTGTCCATCGGTTCCAGCGCTTTTGAGAACTGCACCTCCCTGAGGCATGCGGACATGCCCATCACCGTGACCATAGTGGGAGAGAGGGCCTTTGCCGGCTGCACGTCTCTGATACAGGTGTCTATGCAGAGAGGAGAAATAGAGGGGGAGGCCTTTGCGGACTGTACTGCCCTGTATCAGCTTTACTTGGAGCGGATTACCCGCATCGGATCCGGCGCGTTTCGCAATAATACCGCTCTTTATGAGGTGATTTTGCCGGATACCCTGACTTCCATTGAGAACAGCGCGTTTCAGGGGTGCAGTTCGATCTCCGAGATGATCCTGCCGGACAGCCTGACTTACCTGGGAGCCTATGCCTTTGCGGACTGCACAGGCCTGTTGTGGGTACAGATCGGAAATAATATTACGGAGTGGGGAAGCGACTGGGGGACCAACGGGGCTTTCATGAACGACACCGCCCTTTTATATGCCACCGTGGATGAGGGGGCCAACAGTCTGGGCGGGAAACTGTTCGCGGGCTGTACGTCTCTGGCCGGCGTATCTTTGCCGGAGAGCATTGTCTCCTGGAGCGAGGATTTGTTCACGGATTGTCCGGAGACACTGACGCTCCATGTGAGCGGACCCCAGATGCAGGCTTTGGCGGAGGCGCTGGGAAGAAAAACCAGCCAGGAGGCTCTTGTGATTCCTGTCTTGACGAACTACACCATCACCGTGACGGCTGGAGAGAACGGAAGCGCCGGACCGGGGGGAAAGATTGTAAAGCCCCAGGGCAGCAGCCAGCAGTTTGCGGTGCTTCCGGACCGGGGCTATCTGGTGGAGAGCTTCACCGTGGACGGGATGGTTTGGGATTACACCACCCCCATCACCGGGATACAGAAAGATATGGCGGTCAACGTGACCTTCGCGCCGGATCCGGCCTATGTGGAGGAGTATCCGGACCTGGAGGAAGAAGAGGGGCAGAGCGGAATGGATCCGTCGGCTTATGTCCGGTTCACGGAGGAGGATCCCGCCTATGCCATGGCAAATATGTATTTCACCGGAGTGCTCAGCGGAGCTTCCGACCGGTATCTGGGTGAGACGGACACGGTGACGGAGGGAGCGGCGGTATCCCTTCTGTATCGTCTGGAGGGTATGCCCCAGATGGAGTGGACCGATTACGGGCCCAATGTTCCACAGGCTTCCTGGTACGGACCGGCCGTGGTGTGGGCGGCGAGCGTAGGGCTGCTGAACGAGGCTGACGCCCGGAATTTCAGCCCGGATGAGCCCATGGGCGCCGGGCCTCTGGCGGTACTGATTTACCGCTACGCCTGCTGGAAGGACATTCCGGTGGGGCCCACGGAGGATCTCTCCCTCACGCCGGAGGAGGAAACTGCCTTTGCTCTTGCCTGGGCAGGGGAGAACGGATGGAACGCCGCTGCCGGGGAAACCGCTCCGGTGCAGTGCGGATCGCTGACCCGGCTGCTGGCTTCTTTCCTGGCAGATCAGATTGGGTAAGATGACAAGATTATAGGAGAGGCGTCATATACAGGGGCAAAAACAGGATACCCTCATCCTCCTTCAGATCACTGGTGTGCAGCACATAGGGGATGTGGGTTTCCTCCCTGAATTTTTTCATGAATTTTCGCAGAGAGCTCAAGGTATAATTTTTGCCGGATTTTACCTCAATGGGTGAAATGTTATGCCGACTGGTGATTTTATTTTTGGAAATTAGGAAATCGATTTCCATGCGGGAGGCTGCGTCACTGCGGGACGGGTTGGAATAAAAATACAGTTTATGGCCATTTGCCCGAAGCATCTGAGCTGCTATATTTTCCATGATCATCCCAAGGTTAACGTCTAACTTATCAAACAGCAGCTTTTTATAAAGCTCCTCACTGACGATCCCATTTTCATCAAAGGCATGGCTGATTAGCAGACCGGTATCCGCCATATAGCATTTCAGTGTCAATCGGTCCATATTCAGTTTTAGCCCAACATTTGGGGCGGTGGAGTTAAAACAGATATTGACTATCATGGCATCATCCAGCCAGAACAGGGCATCTTCATATTCCCGGAAACGGGCCTCCTTTTTTAACGATGAAAGCCGGAATTTTTTTTCGTGTCTCTGAAGCTGAGCCGGTATCTCATCAAAAATACTTTCCACTTTTCGTTCATAACCTCCCGCGTATTTTGCCATATCAGCCCGGTATAGAGTGAGAATATCTCTTTTGACACGGTCAACTCTATGAAAATCCCGGGTACGGATATATTCCTGGACGGCCTGTGGCATTCCACCCACGATAAGGTACTGGCGAAAGTAATCCATGGCTTTCCGGTGCATGACCTGCCCCATGGGGCGTTTTTTTTCATAGCATGTCCGAATTATGTCCATAAGAGTATGATTTTCCATTGCCCACAAAAATTCCTCAAAATCCAGCGGATACATGAAAACGTGGCGCTCCTCTGATGGAATTACAATATCCTGTACATTTTTATGGATGGACATCAGGGAGCCGGTCTCCAGGTAGTCATACCGTCCGTCAGCCACCAGATATTTGATGGCAGCGCGGGCTCTGGGAAACAGTTGTACTTCGTCAAAAATAATCAGAGATTCACGCTGATACAGAGGCACATTATAATAGGCGGACAGATACATAAAAAAAGTATCCAGATCATCCAGATAATGGAGGAACAGATCGCGCACATCGCTGCCAGTTCGGTTGAAGTCCACCAAGATGTAACTTTTATACTCCGTTTTTGCAAATTCTTCTGCGATATAGCTCTTACCGACACGTCTGGCACCATCAATCAGCAGGGCTGTCCGCCCTGCGTCATTTTCTTTCCAATCCATCAACTCAAGGTACAGTTTGCGTTTCATAAGCCGGCCCCCTTCGAAAACACGAAAACGAGATTTTTATACCAGCATTATAACACGAAAACGAGATTTTTATAACTCATAATTTGCACGAAAACGAGATTTTTACTCCCCCGCCGGCAGTACAACTTGGAAGGTAGCCCCTCCTCCCGGAGTATCACAGAGGATCAGCTTCCCCCGGTGGAGCCGGACGATCTCCCGGGCGATGCTCAGACCCAGACCGAAGTGCTCCTTTCTGCTGCGGGAGGCATCGGCCCGGTAAAACCGCTCAAAGACCTGCTCTTTCTGGGCATCGGGAATGCCGGGACCATTGTCCGTCACACAGATCCGCAGAGTGGAGGCGGCAGCCTCCAGGGACAGGCACACCCTTCCGCCCTCGGGCGTGTAGCAGAAGGCATTGTCGATGAGGATGGACAGAAGCTGACGGATACGCTCTTTGTCGCACCGGCAGCGGGGAAGGGCTTCCTCCGGCAGCCGGATTTCCCAGGAGAGATTCCTGGAGCGGGCCAGGGCTTCAAAGGATTCAAAGGTTTCCAGAACCAGGGTATCCAGCTCCACGCTGGAAAAGTTCATACTCCAGCTGTGATTGTCCGCTCCGGCCAGCTGCAGCATATCGGTGACCAGGCGGGACATGCGGCTGCTCTCCGCCTCCAGCGTGTTGAGAAACTGCTCATCCGGCTCCATGCTCTTTCTCTTTACTGCGTCCACGTTGCTCAAGATCACAGCCAGGGGAGAGCGAAGCTCATGGGAGGCCGCCGCGATAAATTGGGTCTGCTTTCTGCGGTTCTCCTGGATGGGCCGCAGCATTTTCCTGATAAAGAACCAGAAAAAGGTGCCCAGAAGGATCAGCGCCGCCAGATCAGCGGTCACAAAGACCAGCCGCTGGCGCATGATTTGACTGACGCTGGAGGAGAGGGGGTGAACCACGGTGACTCCCAGGACACCTCCGGTGACCGGCACCAGTCCGGCGGAGGCGTAATAGCTGTGCCCTGTTCCGTCCTGCATGGTAAATTCCTGATGGTAGAGAAGAGTTCTGGAGGAGGAGGCTGCGCTGGTATCAATGTCATACTCCTTCATGGCAGTCTCCTGGGCCAGATCCAGCAGGGCTTCCCCCGCCTCATCCCGGGAGAGGGACTGGAAAAACAGCGGCGTCCCGCTGTCCGTGAGACGGATCAGAAACTGATAGCTGTACTCTGCCTGACGCAGCCAGGTGTGGGACAGAGCAGACTGCATCTGCAAATTCTGGTAAAGGGTGTCCAGATTGGTATAGAAGGAGGCTTCCTCCCGGCTGCGGATATTTCTCTCGGAAATGGACAGGCAGACCAGGGTGAGTACCGCCAGGATCAGGGCGGTGACCGACAGACACAGTCCCGTGAGGCGAAGCCGCAATGTTTTGATCATAGGTATGCTCCTTTAGCTTCTATATATTATGCGCGGTATAAGGCTGATCCGTCAGCCGGTAGCCAATGCCCCGGACTGTCTTCAGCTCCAGCCTGCTGCCCACCGATTTCAGACGGCGCCGCAGGAAGTGAATGTAATTGTCCAGGTTTCCGCTCTCCACCTCCGCGTCCGGTCCCCACACCCGCATCAGAATGGTGGACCTGGGCAGAACCCGGTCAGGATTTTGCAGAAACAGGGTGAGCAGATCCCCCTCCCGGCGGGAGAGGGTGCAGCCGGACTCTACGTTGTCCTTCCTGGTGAGCAGATACTCCTGGGGATCATAGTCGATATCCCCCCAGGAGAGGCGGGCGGATAGGTTCAGGCGCTTGGGTCTGCGGCAGATGCAGCGGATTCTGGCCATCAGTTCCTCAAAGGCAAAGGGTTTTACGATATAGTCATCGGCTCCGCCATCCAGCCCCTGGATCCGGTCATCCAGCCCGCCAAGGGCAGTCAGAAAGATGACGGGAACCGTGCATCCCCGGGCTCTGGCACGGCGCAGCAGTTCCATGCCGTCCAGTCCCGGCAGCATCCGGTCCAGCAGCACCAGATCGTGGGCGTTTTCCTGGAGGCAAAACAGCCCCTCCTCCCCGTCATTGCACACAGTCACCTCAAAGCCCTGCTGCTTCAGGGACAGCTCCAGAGACCGGCACAGGGACAGATCGTCTTCAATCAGCAATATTCTCATCTCGTTACCTTCCTCAAAATTTTACTGTTATTCTACCATAGAAATCTCTAAATAATCTATAAAACGGAAGTCTTAGAGATAAAGTAGAGACAAGTTAGAGATTTTTTAGAGAAAAGGATGATAGACTGAAGCGGAAACGGAGGAAAAAGAGGGAAACGCAAATCGTTACTATTCACAGCCGCCCCGCCCAAATGCGCACTCGTCGCCTCTTCGAGGCTTCAGTCCCGCTCCTGGCGGAGCTAAGGAAACGCTGAGCACTTCCTTAGCCGCTTCGCAGTCTGGTTTCAGAATTGACAACATGTGCTTACGTGCAAGCACGACGCACCTGCTGTCAATTCTGAAACGGCTGTGAATAGTAACCACAAATCAGATGACAAATTGTAAGGAGGTTTTCGCATGAGAGGAAATGTAAAGCAAATGATGCGGGGGCTGACCGCCGCGGGAGCTGCGGCCTGCCTGCTGGTTTCCACAGCCCTGACTACGGTCTGGGGGGAGGAAGCTGAGGTGGTGGACGGCTCCGCCATGGGACGGTATGTGGAGACGAAGCTGGAGCTGCCGGAGGGGTTGGTGCCCTCCGCCATGACTGTCCTGGAGGACGGCACCCTGCGCATTTTAGGCATCACCTACGGGGAGGAGGCCTCCCAGGCAGGGCTCTGGGACAGCGGTGATAAAGGAGATACCTGGGAGCTGGTGGCGGCCCTGCCCGATGAGTATGGGAACGCCTATTTTTCTGCGGCGGCCCTGGCAGCCAACGGCAGCGGTGCAGCTGTAAATTTTGAGGAGAATGGAGAAAGCGGGAATGTGATGGAGTGTACCTTCCTCTCCATTGACGCCCAGGGAAATGTGCAGGCCACGTCCCTGGGGGATTTGGAGAGCAATAGCAGCAAGATTCCCAGCCAGTTAAAATTTTCCGGCTCAGGAGTTCTGGGGGGTGTGTGCTATGGAGGAGGCGCGGTTTTGCTGGATCCGGCCACGGGAGCGGTGACGGCCCAGCTGTCAGAGAGCGGCGGCACGGTGCTCTCCGGCGGCCAGAACGAGTTTCTGCTGCTTACCAACGATTCCCAGCTTCTGCGCTACGATGCGTCCACCGGGGAACCTCTGGAGCGGGATGAGGCCCTGGAGGAAAACCTGTTTGCCAATGGGGCCAGCTATGAAATCCTTACCAGCAGCGGATACCCCATTGTCATGACGGAGGACAGCGAAGGAAGGCTGTACTACTGTACCAACCAGGGAATCTTTGCCCACACCATGGGAGGGGGAGCGGTGGAGCAGGTGGTGGACGGGGATTTGACCACCCTGTCAGATCCCTCTATTACCCTTCAGAGTCTCGCAGTGGCGGATCAGAGCTTTTATATCATGTATATGGACGAGAATGGTTATACCAGCCTTGCCCGGTACGATTACGATCCGGACATACCGGCCACCCCGGAGCGGGAATTGACGATATATTCTTTGGAAGAGAATGACGGCCTGCGCCAGGCCATCACACAGTTCCAGAACCAGCATCCGGATACCTACGTAAATTACCAGATCGGCATGAGCGGCCAGGAGGGAGTGACCGCCTCCGACGCTCTGCGGACTCTGAACACGGAGATCCTCTCGGGCAACGGGCCGGACATTCTGATTATGGACGGAATTAACCTGGAGAACTACGAAGAGCAGGGGCTGCTGATGGATCTGACGGAGCTGCTTCAGAGCATGGCGGATACGGAGGGGCTGCTGGAGAACATCGCCTATGCCTACCGCAGAGAGGGCGGCACCTACGCCGTACCCACCCGATTTTCCATTCCCGTGATTGTGGGGGAGAAGGAGCTGGTGGACTCCGTGGGCGGCCTGAATGACCTAGCGCCCGTCGCCGGAACTCAGGGAAATCTGATGCCCTGGAGCGCTCTGAGCCTGACGGAGACTCTGTATCCGGTGTGCGCCGGAAGCTGGAAGAATGAGGACGGCACCATCAGCCAGGAGAAGCTGGCTGAGTTTGTAAACGCGGTCAAGCAGACCTATGACGCTTATACGGGCAGCGCCACTCAGGAGGAGCTGGATCGTCTGGCGGCTCTCCGGGAGATGGGGGTTTCCCTTACCGGTGTGGATGATGTGAATGCGGCTGCTTTAAATATGCTGGACGGCAGCTGCCGGGTGTTCGTGGGAGGTCTCTATGACATGATGGGGTACTCCAGCGTGACTTCTGTCAATCGGATCACTGAAAACACTGTCTTGGCCGGTCTTATCGGTCAGCAGAGCGGTGTGTTTACCTCCTCCTCTATCGTCAGTGTCCTGAATACTGCAAGGGAACAGGAGCGGGCCCTGGAGTTTGTGACTTACCTGCTGTCCGCGGAGGGGGAACAGCCATCCAGCAGGGGGGGCTTCCCGGTGAATGCCCAGGCCTTTGAGACCCTTCTGACCACGCCCTCTTTCGAGGACGGGAGCTTTAGCTCTGTCTCTTCCAACAATGAAACTGGGGAGATGGTGGAGCTGGTCTACTACTGGCCCACTCAGGAAGAGCAGAATACCCTGAGGGAGCTGGTGAATGGTCTAACCACCTGCGCGGACACGGACCGGGTGACAAAGGATGCGGTTCTGGAGAATATGAACCGGTGTCTCACCGGAGAGATCGGCACGGACGAGGCGGTGAACGCCATCATGCAGACCGTAAACCTATATCTGGCGGAGTGATATGAAGAAAAGAAAGGGGCAGATGGCGGGAGTGCTCTTTCTCCTGCCAAACCTGACCGGGGTGTGCGCATTTGCCCTGGTTCCCATGGCGGAGGTGGTACGGCGCTCTTTCCAGAGCGCCGTCACCTCCCAGTGGGTGGGGCTGAAAAACTACAGAGAGGTGTTGGGCAATACCGCCTTCCGTCTGGCGGTGACCAACACCTTGAAATTTACTATGATCTGTATTCCGCTGCTGATTGTGCTGTCTCTGTTTTTGGCAGTGCTGCTGCAGAAACTGCGGGTGGGCGGCCGGCTGCTAAAGAGCGCTTTTCTGCTGCCGGTGGCGGTGCCGGCGGCTTCCGTGGTGCTGGTGTGGAAGGTACTGTTCCACTCCAACGGGCTCATCAACGGGATACTGGTGGGAGCAGGCGGAGAAAAGGTGGGGTGGATGACCACGGATGCCGCCTTCTGGGTGCTGGTAATCAGCTATCTCTGGAAAAACCTGGGATACGATATGGTGCTGTGGATGGCCGGGCTGGCCGGGATCCCCACGGAGATCTACGAGGCGGCCCGGGTGGACGGGGCCGGAGAGTGGCAGTGTTTTCTCCGGATTACCCTGCCGAACCTTCTGCCCTCCCTGTATACCATTTCCGTGCTGTCTTTTCTCAACTCCTTCAAGGTGTTCCGGGAGGCCTGGCTGGTGGCCGGGGATTATCCCCATCAGAGCATGTATCTGCTGCAGCATCTGTACAACAACTGGTTTCGGGAGCTGTCCTTTGACAAGATCGCGGCGGGTTCCGTCCTCACTTCGGCGGTGGTGTTCGCCCTGATCCTGCTGCTGAAGCGGGCCTGGGACAGGGAGTAAAGACGAGAAAGAAGAGAAAACTGGGAAGAGGAATACATAGAAGGAGGCGTAAGACATGGCAAAGCTGGGACGGCTGGGAATTCTGCTGGTGCTGGGGATTCTGGCGGCATTGGTTTTGTTTCCGGTGTGCTTTGCGGTGACGGGAGTGTTTACCTCCCAGTGGGAGCTGGAGGATTACCTGGCTCCGGTGCTGGGCGGCGGCAATGGCATGGCTCAGTGGCGCCTGATCCCCCAGTCGCCCACTCTCCAGTCCCTGGTGGGGCTTTTGATGGATTCTCCCCAGTTTTTTGCCATGTTCTGGAATTCCATCAAAATTACTCTGGGGATCCTGGCCGGCCAGGCCCTCTTTGGAGTGCCGGCAGCCTGGGGGATCGCCCGGTACCGGTTCCCGGGAAAGCGGGCAGTGCTGATGCTCTACATTGTGCTGATGCTGATGCCCTTTCAGGTGCTGATGTTTCCGGAATATCTGGTGTTAAATAATCTGGGCCTGCTGGATACCCACTGGGCGGTGATACTCCCGGCCGTTTTTTCCACCTATCCGGTGTTTCTCATGTACCGGTTTTTCGAGGCCATACCGGAGGCCGTGCTGGAGGCGGCCCGCATCGATGGGGCGGGTCATGTTCAGATTTTTCTCAAAATCGGACTTCCCCTGGGAATTCCGGGGGTCATGTCCTCCATGATCTTAAATTTTCTGGATGCCTGGAATATGATTGAGCAGCCCATGACATTTTTGAAAACAAAATCTCTGTGGCCCCTGTCCCTGTTTCTGCCGGAGATCGGTCTGGAGGAAGCCGGGACCGGGTTTGCAGCGGCCATTATGATGCTGATTCCCGCCATGCTGCTGTTTTTTTCCGGACAGGATTATCTGGAGCAGGGAATTGCCGCTGCGGCGCTGAAGGAATAGGAAGGGGAGAAAAGGTGAAAAGGAAAGGAATTTTGCGGGTCACAGCCCTGTTTTTCGCGCTGATGATCTGCTTTACGATCTTATCCAGAGCTGCCTACCAGGAGGGGACGGCTGTGGTGGAGACAGGGAAGCCCTCTAATATGGTGATTTCCCATCAGATTAAAACCACCGGGAAGGTGGTGCAGAACCAGGAATTGGCGGTGACCACGGAACCCAATTTGCGGGTGGCCTCTATCGAGGTGAGCCAGGGGGAGCGAGTGGGCCAAGGGGATCTTCTGTTTACCCTGGACCTTACCATGCTGGAGGAGAAGATTTTAGATCAGCAGCAGGAGATGGAGAAGCAGCAGCTGAATGTGGAGGACGCAAAAAGTCAGAAGGACGTAAGCCAGCAGCAGAAGGCCAACGAGCAGGCCCAGGCAGCGGAGAACTATTCCCTGAATACAAACCGGGCCGGAGTGGCTCTCTCCCGGGCAAAGCGGGAACTGCAGGAAGCCCAAAAAGCCTTAAAGGAATTTCGCAAAAACAGCGGCCAGACCCAGGAGGACAGCTCTGTGGAGGCTGCGCTGGAAGAGGCACTCCAGGAGAAGACCCAGGACTATATAGATGCCCAGGAGGAGTTGGATTCGTTGGAGTGGAAAATTGAGAATGCGGTCTACACGGCGCTTCAGGCGGCCGGCGGCTCCGGTACTGCCAGCGCATCCCTGGCCGGCCGGCAGTCCGTTCTGACCCGGTCCGGGGATGTGCTGCTGGAGGAGGACGGGGCAGAGGTCTGTCAGGAAGCGGTGACAGACCATACAGCTGCTGCCCTTCCGGAAACGGTACAAAGCGCCGGCACGCCTTCCGGAAATCCATCACCCCAGATGGAGGCAGGAGGAGACAGTCTTCTGGAGGATACAGGGACAGAGATCACGGGAAATACGGGAACCGCGGGAGGCCAGGACAACTTTCCACCTGTTTTGGAGAGCCCGGAAACTCAGGAAGTCCCGGAAACTCCGGGAAACTCAGGCGGTTCCGCAGCGGACACAGAGACGCAGGAAACGTTTCAGGACATTCTTCTGGAGGAGGATCCCTCCAATCTGACTCCGGATGCGCCCCCATCCGATGACGGAGGTTCGGGCAGCGCTCCGGGAGCGGGAGATGGGCTTCTGGAGGGCGAAACCGGAGCAGAAACGGAAAAACCCCAGGATACTGCGGCCACCCAAGAGGAATTGGACGAGCTGGAGCAGTCCGTGCGGGACAGCTATCAGGCGCAGCTGGATACGGCGAGAGAGAAGGTGGAGACGGCGCTTGCCGGGAAGGAGGCGGCCCAGGCAGCCCTGACCCAGTACCAGCAGGAGCGTCTGGCGGCCTCTTCCGCCAGCAATGCCCAGACAGAGCAGACCTTGATTGACAATGTGCAGGCGGCTCAGGACGCTTATGTGGACGCTTCCATCGCCGCCAATGAGGCGGCTGTGACGTCGGGACGGGCGGTTGCGTCCGCGGGAATTCCAAATGCCTCCAACAGTTCGGACCGCATCAATGAGATCACCTACGAGCAGATGGAGCTGCAGCTGGAAAAGCTGGAGAAACTTCAGGAGGCGGAGGGAAAGGTATTTGCCCCGGCGGACGGGCTGGTGACGGGAATTTCCATCCAGACGGGAGGGATAACCACAGATACCACCGCCATCCTTCTGGCGGACCTGTCCAAGGGATACAGCTTTGTGGGGGAGATTACAGAGGATCAGGAGCAGTATATCGGCACGGGAGATTTGGTGACCCTGACGGGGAGCGCCGGGAGTCAGAAATACGAGGATCTTCCGGTCTCCTCAGTAGCCGCGGATGAGGAAAATGAGGGCATTTACCGGATCACGGTGCAGCTTCCCGCCGATACACTGGAGATTGGCGCTGCGGCCACCCTGGAGTTTACGAAAAAGTCGGAGGCCTACTCCATCTGCGTTCCCCTCTCCGCCCTCTATCTGGATGAAAAAAATATGCCCTACGTTCTGGTGATAGATGAGGTGGACTCTGTCATGGGGACGGAGCTGAGAGCCAGAAAGGTAACCGTGACGGTGCTGGAACAGAATGAGAGCTATGCGGCCCTGGCGGAAGGTGCCATCAGCAGTCAGCAGGAAGTGATCATAAGTTCCGACAAAGGAGTGGACGATGGCAGCCGGGTACGGCTGGCATCCTAAGAGGCGCTGGTGAACACAGGGATTCCCTGGAGAAAGGAATTGTGAGCGGAAAATGGGTATGAGAACCATATGGAAACTTCTGGAAATGACCGCGGCCCTGGGACTGCTCTTTTTGGCCGCAGGCTGGTGCGGTCAGGCTAGAGAAAACGCTGGCCGGGTATCGGTTTTTCTCGATGAGAGCGGGTTGGAGCGGGAACAGGGAGAACGGATCTGTGAGCTGGAGGCTGAACGGGAGAATGCCGTGGAGGTGGGCTTTTGGGGAGAGCAGGCGGATATGACAGTGTCCTGCCAAGAGACAGGAAACACCAGCCGGGTGACACTGATTGCCTGCTCGGGGAACCCGGAGCTTGTGATTCCCGGGGGAAATCTGTTGTCTTGGCAGCCCGAGGGCTGCCTGGTGGATGAAAAGACCGCTCAGGATCTGTTTGGCACACTGTCCGTGGGAGGACAGATTCTGTGGTGCAATGGACAGTCCTACCAGGTACTTGGCACCTTTGAGAGCGCCAAGCGGGCTATGGCCCGCCTGGCAGAAGCAGGTGACGGACCGGTCCTGGACTGCGCTGTGCTGGATCCTGCCCAGAGCAGCAGCCCGGGAACGGAGGGGGAACAGTTTCTGCTGCGTCACGGGCTGAACGGGGAGGTCATTGATTTTACTCTGCTTTGTGCTGTTGTAGAAGATCTGCTGCTGCTTCTACCTGTTGTCTTAACCGTCACCCTGGGGGCCTCACTGTTGGCCGGGTGGGGAGAAAAAAGGACTCTTTTCTCCAGATTCCTGGGACTTCTGGGAACCGGGGCCGCTTTTGCGCTGCTGCTTTGGATGTTAAAAAGCCGGCTGCGCATACCGGCCGATATGCTTCCGTCCCGGTGGTCAGATTTTGATTTTTGGCCAGAATGGTGGCAGGGGCAGAGGCAGAATCTGCTGCGGATTTTTGCCACCCCACTGGGGGCAGATCAGCTCACCATGCTCTGGAACCTGGTTCGCTCTGCCGTGTGCAGCCTGGCGGGGACTGGCCTGGGAGCGGCAGCGCTCAGCCCCCGGATCGCTTTCCGACGGGCGGAAAACATTATGGAATCTTAAGAATTTATACACTTGTAAATTTTAGTAAAAACCTCTATATTATAAGTAAGAGAGAAGATGTGAGATGAAATAAAGGGGTTCGTTCATATGTCCAGCAAGGAAAATAAAGGGAACAGAATAAGGGGAATATTGATGATACTGGCGTTGCTGATGCTGACGACAGTATTTTCGGCTGCCAATGTGCGCCAGGCTCAGGCGGCCACAGACCCGAAGGTAGTAAAGACTGCCAGAAAGAATAAGGTTTCCAAGGGAAAATGGGTGAAGAAAGCGAAGGGAATCCGGTACAAGAAAAAGAACGGAACCTACATCAAGTCTCAGTGGTGTGTGATAGACGGGAACGTCTATTATTTTAACGATAAAGGGTATGTACAGACCGGTTCTTTCCAGTATAAGGGGTGCTATTACTATGCGGACTCCAATGGAAAGCTGTACATTAAGAAGTTCCTGAAAAAGGGCGGCAAGGTTTATTATTATGGCGCTACCGGAGCCAGATTACAGGCAAAGTGGAAAAAGATTTTCGGAAAAACCTACTATTTTGACCGCACTGGAAAGATGGTAACCAACAGCTGGGTGGGAAACAGCTATGTGGGGAAAGATGGAGCCAAGGTTGTCAATAAGACAGTTCAGGGGAGGAAGATCAACAAAGCCGGTGAAGTAAAAAATTTGGCTAAGACCGATAATTGTATCTTTATCGGCGCTTCGCGGATTGTGGATATGAGCTCAGCGGTGAGCGGAAAAGGCACGGTTTTTATTGCCAAGAGCGGCGCAGGATATGATTGGATGAGGAACACTGCGGCCAGCCGTTTGAACAGCTATTTAAAGAAAAATCCCAGGTGTACGGTGGTGTTCATGCTGGGGCACAATGATCTGTCAAATGTGGATGCCTACATCCGCTATTACCGTGCTTTGATCAAGAAATACCCCAAAGCCCATTTCTACTTTGCGGATGTGCTCCCGAAAACCAGCGAGAAGACGAAGATAAACGCGGCCCGGGTGGCATTTAACCAGAAGATGAGAGCGGCTTTCGGGAATAAGTGTATCAGCGCGGAGGCCTACCTGAAGAGTCAGGGATGCCTTTACAAAACCGTAGACGGGACTCATTATTCCACAAAGGTCAGCCGGCTGCTTTATAATTACATTATGAGACAGGTGAAAAAACTGAATGCCGGTGAAAGTTCCTCGTCTTCCTCGACGCAGACTTCGACGGAAACGGCTTCCGGGAGTCAAGGTGGTTTGGGTGTTTTGGTAGATAATTAAGATTCCATGGGGCTATCGCAAAAACGACAATAGCTTCCCTGACATCCGATGTTGTACCCATGTCAGGGGGCTGGAGTATCTTTTGCGGCAGCCCCATAGTTATTATGGAGTACGAATATGAGTAATTATGAAGATTTAAAAGGGTCTGCCAAGTCATTTTTGCAGGCAATCACATCCGACAATCTGTATTACGGATTGTTTTTGCTGGCGGTGCTGATTATCGCTGTAAAGATGGTGGACCTCATTTTTAAACCGTTTAAGAAGAGGAGCGGCATCCACATCAGTTTCGCTAAGGGATGTGTAAAGGCGTTTTTGATTATCACAATCGGAATGAAGATCTGCAGCCTTTCCACCGTGCTCTCCGGATTTACCAGCCAGATCCTCATGTCCTCCTCCCTGATTGTAGTGGTGTTGGGGTTTGTGTTTCAGGAGGGACTGACGAACATTGTCCATGGATTTATTATTTCCATATTCCGGCCGTTTCAGATTGGCGACCGGGTACAGATTACCATCGATGGCGTCAGCATTACGGGATACGTTAAGTCCATTGATCTGCGAAGTACCATCATTGAGAATGTGGCGAATTCCTCTAATGTGATCGTCCCCAATTCCAAGATGGATATGTGTGTGATTGATAACAGCTACTTTGATTCAGAATCCGTCAGCTCGAATTTTCTGGATTTTTCTGTCACCTATGAATCCAACCTGGAAAAGGCCATTTACCTGACTTCCCAGGAGGTGATGGCCCATCCCTATGTGAGGGCGGCCAGAGAGGAGCAGCAGGCGGCGGAGCCGGTGGCTGTCCTGGTGAGAGAGCTGGGAGACAGCGGCATCAGCCTGAGAGTCTCTGTGGTGACGAAGACGGTGGAGGAAAATTTCGCCGCCTGCAGCGACATCCGCAGAAATCTGGTGCATCGGTTTGCGGCGGAACCAGATGTGGATTTTGCCTATCCCCACATGCAGGTGGTGAAGGAGAATGCGGCAAAAGAATAGTAACAGAATAGTAACATCATATATGCTATATGCTGTAGACCCCGGAAATTGCTTGACAGTTTCCGGGGTTTGTGCTATGATACACCTGCAATTTAGCATGGTAGAGTGCTACTATAAAAAAGTACCGAGCGCCGGCCGCGAGGAAGATCCCGGTGAGGATTCGGACGAAGAGGAGGATGTCAGGATGAAAAAGAAAATGTTAGGGGTGCTGATGATGGGCGCTGTGACTGCGGCGGTGCTTGCAGGATGCGGAAGTAAGAAAGCGGAGACCGAGGCCCCGGCTACGGAGGCTGCTGCCACAGAGGCAGAGGCCGCTACGGAGGCGGAGACTGCTGCGGAAGAGGAGACTGACGCTGCAGAAGATACCACGGAAGCGGAGACCGACGCTGCGGAGGATACCACGGAAGCAGGTGTGGAGACGGAGACAGAGGAGAAGACCACCACTGCCGAGGAGGGAGTTCTGGTGGTTGGTTTTGACGCGGAGTATCCGCCCTACGGATATATGGATGATAACGGAGAGTATACCGGATTTGATCTGGAGCTGGCCCAGGCTGTCTGCGATATTGAAGGCTGGGAGCTGGTGAAAACTCCCATTGACTGGGATTCCAAGGATATGGAATTGAATTCCGGTTCCATCGATTGTATTTGGAACGGCTTTACCATGACTGGCAGGGAGGATGATTACACCTTCTCCGTTCCCTACGTGGACAACAGCCAGGTGATTGTCACCTCAGAGGCTTCCGGCATCAACAGCCTGGAGGATCTGGCTGGGAAAATTGTGGGTGTGCAGGCAGCGTCCGCCGCTCTGACCCTGCTGGAGGATGAGGAGGGCCAGAAGGCTCTGGCCGACACCTTCGGAACGCTGCAGCAGTTCGCGGATTACAACAGTGCTTTCCTTGAGCTCCAGGCAGGCAGCATTGATGCCATCGCCATGGATGTGGGAGTTGCCCAGTATCAGATCAAGAGCAGAGAGGGATATAAGATCCTGGATGAGACGCTGAATTCCGAGCAGTACGCAGTGGCCTTCAAGAAGGGCAACCAGGAACTGGCTGACATCATCGACAAGGATCTGATGACTTTGCTGGAGAACGGCACCTTCGATGAGCTGGCTGAGAAGTATGAGCTGACCGATATGGTTTGCCTGGCGGACAGCGTCCAGGGAGACGCCGCGCAGGCGGAGGATGCCACTGAGACAGTACAGGAAGAATAGAAAGCTGATTAATGAGTCGTAAAATGAAGTACGACCCTAGAGGTTTGTATAAACCTGTGAACAGGCTGTTGCAGGAGGTGTTGGTGTTGCTCCTGCAGCAGCCCCTTTGTTTTGGGTTTTGAAGCCGCTATGTCTTACACGGAGGAAGAAAATGAGTTTTTCTGTAATGCTGAGTCAGATGGGCGAAGGAATGATGAAATCCATGGGGATTTTTTTCCTGACGCTGATTTTTTCACTGCCCTTGGGCCTGCTGGTGTCCTTTGGCAGAATGTCAAAAAATCCCATACTGCGCACCATCGTAAAAGTTTATATTTCAATTATGAGGGGAACGCCCCTGATGCTTCAGCTTCTGGTGGTCTATTTCGGGCCCTTCTACCTGTTTGGGATGAATATCGGAGGATCCTATCGTTTCACGGCAATTATTATTGGCTTCTCCGTCAACTATGCGGCCTATTTTGCGGAAATTTACCGATCCGGTATCGAGGCTATTCCGGCGGGACAGTATGAGGCGGCCAGGATGCTGGGATACAGCAAGACGCAGACCTTTTTCAAGATTGTGTTTCCCCAGGTGATTAAGATGATACTGCCCTCAGTGACCAACGAAGTGATTACGCTGGTAAAGGACACCTCTCTGAGTTTTGCCCTGGCCTATGCGGAGATGTTTACCATCGCAAAGCAGATTGCCGCAGCGCAGACTTCGTTCGTTCCCTTTGTGGTGGCGGCAGTGTTCTACTACATCTTTAATCTGTTGGTGGCCGTTGTGATGGAAGCCATTGAGAAGAAACTGAATTATTATCAGTAGGGGGGAGCACATGAAACTGTTAGAAATGAAGCATATAAAGAAGAGCTTTGAGGATCTGGAAGTGATCCGTGACATTTCCCTCTCTGTGGAGAAGGGAGAAATCCTCTCGATCATCGGACCCTCCGGATCGGGAAAATCCACGCTGCTGCGCTGTGCCACCATGCTGGAGACCATTGACAGCGGAGAAATCTGGTATATGGGAGAAAAGGCGGCCTGGATTGACGAAAACGGAAAGAAGAATTATCCCAAGGGCGAACAGGCGAAGAAGATCCACTCTTATTTTGGACTGGTATTTCAGAACTTCAATCTGTTTCCCCACTACTCTGTGATGAAAAATATTACGGACGCCCCCATACACAACCAGAAGAGAAACAAGGAAGAGGTATACCGGGAGGCCAGGGAGCTGCTGGCCAAGATGGGCCTGTCTGATAAGGAAAACGCCTATCCCTGCCAGCTCTCCGGAGGACAGTGCCAGCGTGTGGCCATAGCCAGGGCCTTGGCTTTGAATCCTCAGATTCTGTTTTTTGACGAGCCCACCTCCGCCCTGGATCCCGAGCTCACCGGAGAGGTGCTGAAGGTGATCAAATCTCTGGCGGATCTTCATATTGCCATGGTGATCGTGACCCATGAGATGGCCTTCGCCCGGGAAATTTCCGACCGGATTATCTTTATGGACAAGGGCGTGGTGGCACTGTCCGGCACACCGGAGGAGGTCTTTACAGCGGAGCACGCCCGGATGAAGGAGTTTTTGGGAAAATTCCAGCGATAAGGGAGGTCGGAAACCGGGACAGGGGACTGGAAACTTCGAGAAATTTGTATTATAATAGTGGAGCTGCGAAAGCAGCTCTGCTTTTTGTTTAGGGCTAAGGAACAGGTTTTGTATAGAAAGAAGGGTATTTTATTTATGACAAAGATTGATATTATTTCCGGCTTCCTGGGCGCAGGCAAGACCACACTGATTAAGAAGCTGATCTCAGAGGTATTTGCGGGCCAGAAGATTGTGCTGATTGAGAATGAATTTGGTGAGATTGGCATTGACGGCGGTTTTTTGAAGGATGCGGGAATTAACATTACGGAGATGAACTCCGGCTGTATCTGCTGCTCTTTGGTGGGAGATTTTGGCAAGGCGCTGAAGCAGGTGATGGAGCAGTTTGCTCCGGACCGGATCATCATTGAGCCTTCTGGAGTGGGCAAGCTCTCCGATGTGCGCAGAGCAGTGGAGGATGTGGCGGCGGACTGTGATCTGACGG
The DNA here is from genome assembly GCA_048203265.1 of Candidatus Merdiplasma sp. Lineage (GTDB taxonomy): Bacteria > Bacillota > Clostridia > Lachnospirales > Lachnospiraceae > Merdiplasma. The sequence goes on along the minus strand of DBFBJF010000049.1, from coordinate 2,237 downwards.
TGAACAGCCTGGTGACGGTGGCCGATGTGATGAAGGTAAAAATGTATATGAAGAATTTCGGCGAGTTCTACAATAACCAGGTGGAGAGCGCCGGCACTATTATTCTGAGCAGAACCCAGAAGGCCAGCCAGGATAAGTTGGATGCCGCGGTGGCGCTGATTCGGGAGAAGAATCCCAACGCTACCATCATCACCACTCCATGGGATCAGATCACCGGAGACCAGATTTTGGGAGCCATGGAGAAGTCTGTCTCCCTAGCGGATGAACTGATGGCGGAGGAGGAGATCTGCCCGGTATGCGGTCATCATCATGACCACGAGGGGCATGACCATGAACATCACGGCCATAATCATGAGGATCACGATCACCATGACCATGAGGAGCATGACCACCACCATGCCCATGATCACGAGGAGCATGACCATGACCACCATGGGCACGATCATCATGACCACGACTGTTGCGGCCATGACCACGATCACGATCATCACCATGCGGATGAGGTGTTCACCAGCTGGGGACGGGAGACAGCCCACAAATATGACCGTGAGGAACTGAAGAAGATTCTGGAAAAGCTCTCTGAGAGCGAAGAGTACGGCGCAGTGCTGAGAGCCAAGGGAATGCTTCCCGGAACGGACGGCACCTGGATTTATTTTGATATGGTTCCCGGTGAGTATGAGCTGCGGGAAGGCGCCGCAGATTACACAGGCCGTCTCTGCGTTATCGGCTCAAAACTCCAGGAGGCCAAGCTGGCAGAACTGTTCGGCCTGGAGCAGTAAAAAACATCGGTCTGACGGAGGGCGGATGTGAAAGCAAGGGAAGGAAGGAGAGAGCTCTATGTTGGAGATACCTGTATATTTGATCACAGGCTTCCTGGAGAGCGGCAAGAGTACGTTTATCCAGGAGGTGCTGGCTTCCCCGGATTTTGCGGACGGTCAGAAAACCCTTCTTCTTCTCTGTGAGGAGGGGGAAGTGGAGTATGATGAAAAGGAGTATTCCAGACACAACATCGAGATCGCCACAGTGGAGAACGAGGAGGATCTGACACCGGAGTATCTGGAGTACTGTCAGAAATATTACCGGCCCTACCGGGTTTTTGTAGAATTTAATGGAATGTGGGACGCAAAGAAGTTTAGTGACAGCAAGCTGCCCCGCCGCTGGGAGATTGTTCAGGTGATTACCCTGGTGGATGGAAGCACCTTTGATGTGTACCTGACCAATATGCGCAGCATTCTCAGCAATATATTCTCCTACACGGAGATGGTGATTTTTAACCGCTGCTCCCTGGATATGGATCTGCAGATGTATCGCCGCAGCGTGAAGGCGGTGAATCCCCAGGCCATGCTCTCCTTCGAGGATGAGGATGGGAATCCCCTGGAACTGGGAAAGGAGCAGCCGCCCTATGATCTGAATGCGGAGGTCATTGAGATCGAGGATACGGATTACGGTCTCTGGTATCTGGATGCCATGGATACGCCGGAGCGGTATGCGGGAAAAACGGTCCGGTTTAAGGGAAAGGTGATGAAGCCGAAGAAATTTCCGGCCAACTGCTTCATACCGGGCAGAAACGCCATGACATGCTGTGCCGATGATATTCGGTTTATCGGTTACATTTGTAAGTCGAAATTTACCGAACGGCTGAAGCAGAAGCAATGGCTGGAGATCACTGCGGAAGTGCGGTATGAGAACGTGCCGGAGTACGGCGGCGAAGGCCCGGTACTGTATGCGAAGCACCTGAAATCAGCAGATCCCCCACAGGAAGACCTGGTATATTTTAATTGACATCACCAGTTCAGCGCATAAAAAAAGCGCATCGACAACCGAAGCACATATATGTGCGGAGGTAGGCGATGCGCTTTTTTCGTGGGCGGAACGCCCACGGCGCCGCAGACGGAAGCTGCGCCGCAGCGGAAAGCCTTCGAAGAAGGCGGTCTGGGGCGGATGCGCTGAAAGAGAAGTCGGGAAGAGAGGACACGGCGAGGCAGCCGAAGCACGCGTGCGTGCGGAGGTAACCTCGGCGCTTTTTTCGTGGGCGGAAACGTTTGACTTTTCCTTCTATTTTCCGAGTTATTTTATGTCTCAAAAGCTCTAATGTCGTTGAGGAAAGTAAAGTTATGTCGAAATGTTTCGAAATTTTGAACAAAAAATCACTAAAAAGTTAATAAAGTGTTACGATTTGTTTCTCCCCTTGGTCTATGATTGGAATACGAAAAAAAGTATGGAAGAGGAGAAAGAGA
>DBFBJF010000048.1:0-24126 GCA_048203265.1 Candidatus Merdiplasma sp. | reverse complement strand
CATAATGACATGGTTCATTTTCTGTTTCTCCTCCGGTAAAAAAACAGGACGATCTTTTCCAGATACCGCTTCAGCACGATCTGGATCTCCTCCTTTGGGTGAATGGGCTTCACCAGAATGGTGCGTATCCCGGCCCGGTTGGCCCCGTAAATATCCGTAAAAATCTGGTCCCCGATAAAGATGGTGTTTCCGGTGTCAGTTCCCATCAGCTCCATGGCCCTCTGATAATTCTTCACTGAGGGCTTGTGGGCGTTCTCGATAAAATGCACCTGCACATCCCGGTTGAACATCTCCACCCGCGGCAGCTGATTGTTGGACAGCAGGCAGCACTGGTATCCCAGCTCCTTCAGTCTCTGAAACAGGCGGACGGCCCTCTCGTCCGCTGGGGCCCCGTGGGGCACCAGGGTGTTGTCAATGTCAAAAATCAGCCCCCGGTATCCCTGGGCAGCCAATCCCTCATAGTCGATCTCGTAAGCGGAATCCAGATATTCTCCCGGATAAAATTGTTCCAGCATTCCTTTCCTCCTGTGACCTATGAAGCCAGATACTTCATCAAATCATCATACTGCGCTCTCATAACCTCCCGGCCGTGCTCATAAAACGCCTGGAGCTTGGAGACATTTTTCTCCAGTCTGGATACCGGCTGCATATCAGGGCGAATCACAAACAGTTTTCCCACCGCCTCCCATTTTTCGATGGAATCCAGGCACTTATTGTACCGGTAGGGCCGCAGGCAGTAAGTCTTCACCAATTCCGGATACCGGCGGAACCTGGCTCTCACCAGGGCGATGGTTTTCTTGGAGATGGTCTTGCGGTACCCCCTTTTCTGGGTCAGCACAATCACAATCTTGTCGTATCCCTGTTTTTTGGCATGAAGTACCGGGATGGAATCCGCCAGCCCTCCGTCAAAATAAGGGCAGCCGTCCACATCCACCATGGTGGAGAGTATGGGAATGCTGCTGGAGGCCCGGCAAATCTTCATCAGTCTCTCCCGGTCGGACGTCTCGCTCAGATACTCCGCCCTTCCCGTCAGGCAGTTGGTCACCGCCAGCTCACATTTGATGGGAGAGGAAAAATACTCCTCGTAATCAAAGGGAAATTTTTCATTGGGAAAAATATCAAAAAGCAGCCGCATATCCATCACACTGTGCTCTGCCCGGAAGGAAGCCATCTGATCCCGCACTTTTTCCTGGTTCCAAGCCACAATGCAGTCTCTGGACCGGTAGGGCTGCTTTGAGACATAGTCCACCGCGTTGCAGGCCCCCGCGGACACGCCCACCACATAGTCCGTCCACAGTTCTCTCTCCATCAAAACATCCAGCACTCCCGCGGTAAAAATCCCCCGGTTGGCGCCCCCTTCCAGCACTAACGCGCTTTTCTTCATATCATTCCTCCTTGGCGGGTCACAGTCCCGGGAACGCGAAGGCCCACGGCGCTGTGACCATTTCTGGGTCAAAAATTTTGGCATCTTACGATTATACAGGCAGAACCATGCTTTTGTAAAGCATTCGCTTCACTTTCCACATATTACATCAGGCGAAGTCAAACAGAGAGAGCTGATTGGATTCCGGCAGATCCTTCAGGATTCCCAGATCCACCAGCATATCGATGACCGTCTTGCTGACCTTGGTGCGCTCCCTGAAATCATCCTTGGACAGGAAGGGGCCGTCCTTCACCGCGTCCACCACCGCGTCGGCGGCCTTGCCTCCCAGACCGTCAATAGTGTCCAGAGCAGGCATCAGCTTCCCGTCCACAATCTGGAACCGGTTGGCCTGGGCCTGATAGATGTCAATGGGCGTAAAGTCGTATCCTCTGGCGTACATCTCCCGCACCACCTTCATATCCTTGTACTCATCCTGCTCCTTTTTGCTGAGAGAATCCATCCGGCGTTCATAATCCTTCATGTGCATCAGCAGCCGCTCCTCTCCCAGACACATCAGCTCATAATCAAAGCCGGATGCCCGGATGCTGAAATAGGCCGCGTAGTAGGCCAGCGGGCGGTTAATTTTAAACCAGGCGATACGGTAGGCCATCATCACGTAGGCCGCCGCGTGGGCCTTGGGGAACATGTATTTAATCTTCTTGCAGGACCAGATGTACCAATCCGGCACATCGTGCTTTGTCATTTCCTCCTCCCACTCCGGCTTCAGTCCCTTGCCCTTTCGTACACTCTCCATGATGGTAAAGGAAAGCTCACTGTCCAGTCCCTTCTCAATCAGGTAGGTCATAATATCGTCTCTGGTACAGATGGCGGTGGAAATGGTGGCCTTCCCCTCCTGAATCAGAGTCTGGGCGTTCCCCAGCCACACATCAGTTCCGTGGGCCAGTCCGGCGATACGTACCAGATCGGAAAAATACTGGGGCTTGGTGTCCACCAGCATCTGAATGGCAAACTCTGTTCCAAACTCCGGAATGCCAAGGGAGCCCAGGGGACACCCTCCGATCTGATCCGGCGTAATCTTCAGCGCCTTAGTATTCTGAAACAGGGACATCACCTCCCGGTCATCCAGGGGGATCTTCTTGGCGTCCACCCCGGTGAGATCCTCCAGCATCCGGATCATGGTGGGATCATCGTGTCCCAGGATGTCAAGCTTCAGCAGGTTGTGGTCGATGGAGTGGTAGTCAAAGTGGGTGGTGATAATATCCGTTGTCATATCGTTGGCGGGGTGCTGCACCGGGGTGAAGGAGTAGATCTCCTCCCCGTAGGGAAGCACAATGATGCCTCCCGGGTGCTGGCCTGTGGTTCTGCGCACCCCCACACAGCCGGACACAATCCGGTTGATTTCGCAGGGCCGCTTGTGTACGCCCCGCTCCTCAAAATAGTTTTTCACGTAGCCGTAGGCGGTCTTATCCGCCAGAGTGCCGATGGTTCCGGCCCGGAAAGTCTGGCCCGCGCCGAAGATTACCTCCGTATACTTGTGGGCCTTACTCTGGTACTCTCCGGAGAAATTCAGGTCAATATCCGGCTCCTTATTTCCCTTGAATCCCAGGAAGGTCTCAAAGGGAATATCAAACCCGTCCTTCTTCAGCTTGGCTCCGCACACCGGGCAGTCCCGGTCCGGCATATCGCAGCCCGCCATGCCGGCAAACTTTTTTACCTCCGGGGAGTCAAAATCGCTGAAATGGCAGTTCTCACAGTAGTAATGGGGATGAAGGGGATTCACCTCCGTGATTCCCGCCATGGTGGCCACAAAGGAGGACCCCACCGATCCCCTGGATCCCACCAGGTAGCCGTCCGCGTTGGATTTCCACACCAGCTTCTGGGCAATGATGTACATCACGGCGAAGCCGTTGGAGATGATGGAGTTCAGCTCCCGCTCCAGCCGCTCCTCCACGATTTTGGGAAGCTCCTCCCCGTAGATCTCATGGGCCCGGTTGTAACAGATGTCCCGGAGGAGCTGGTCGGAATTCTCAATCACCGGAGGGCACTTGTCGGGGCGGACCGGAGAAATTTTTTCACACATACCGGCAATCTTCACCGTGTTGGTGATCACCACCTCCCTGGCCTTCTCCTCCCCCAGGTACTCGAATTCCTTCAGCATCTCTTCCGTGGTGCGCAGATACAGGGGAGCCTGTTCGTCCGCGTCCTTAAAGCCCTTGCCCGCCATGATGATCCGGCGGTAAATCTCATCCTCCGGATTCAGGAAGTGCACATCGCAGGTGGCCACCACCGGCTTATTGTACTGCTCTCCCAGCCGCACAATGGTGCGGTTGTACTCCTTCAGATCCTCCACGGTTTTGGGCTCGTCGTAGTCTTCCCTGGTCATAAACAGATTGTTGCCGATGGGCTGGATCTCCAGATAGTCATAAAACTGGACAATGCTGGCAAGCTCCTGCTGGGAAGCGCCCCGCACAATGGCACGGAACAGCTCCCCGGCTTCACAGGCAGAACCCAGAAGCAGCCCTTCCCGGTACTTTTGCAGCACGCTCTTTGGCACCCTGGGCCTCCGGTTGTAGTACTGAATGTGGGACCAGGATACCAGACGGTAAAGGTTCACCCGCCCCACATCGCTGGTGGTCAGCAGGATGGTGTGGTAGGTGGGCAGTTTTTTGATCTGCTCCGGGGAAGATTTTCCCAGCTCATTGAGCTGGTCCAGGTTAAAAATATCCCGCTCCTTCAGCATCTTGATAAATTTTTCGAATATCAGGGCCGTGCATCCCGCATCGTCCACCGCCCGGTGGTGATTCTCCAGGGGAACTCCCAAGGCCTTGGCCACCGTATCCAGCTTAAACCGGTTTAACTGGGGCAGCAGAACTCTGGCCATGGCCACCGTGTCTACAGCGGTAAACTCCTGCTCCATCCCCAGTCTGCGGCAGTTTTCCTCGATAAAGCTCATATCAAAGGAGGCATTGTGGGCCACCATCACCGCGCCCCTGGAGAACTCCAGGAACTGCGGCAGCACCTCCTCAATCTTAGGCGCCTCCAACACCATGGAATCGTTGATGCCTGTCAGCTGCTCGATCCGGTAAGGAATAGGCACATCCGGGTTGACGAAGGTGGAGAATTTCTCCGTGATCTTTCCCTCCTCCACCCGTACAGCTCCGATCTCGATGATCCGGTTCTGGGTAGGGGAGAATCCGGTGGTCTCCAGGTCAAACACCACAAAGGGGGCGTCCAGGCTCTGGCCCTTTGATCCCACTGCGATCTCCTTCAGATCGTCCACCAGGTAGGCCTCCATACCGTAGATCACCTTGAAATCAGAATCCTTCGGAACCGCGTGGTTTGCGTCCGGAAAGGCCTGCACCGCCCCATGGTCCGTGATGGCGATGGCGGGATGGCCCCACTTCATGGCGCACTGGATGATGTCCTTCACATCGGAGACTCCGTCCATGTCGCTCATCTTCGTGTGACAGTGCAGCTCCACCCGCTTCTCCGGGTAGGTGTCCATCCTGGGCGTCCGGAAATCCGCAATCTTTTTGATACCCATGACGGAACCGATGGTGAGCTGGCTGTCAAACTTGTCGATGGTGGTCACTCCGCGGATCTTCACAAAGATGCCCTTCTTGACCCCGGCAGTCAGCTCCTCCATCTGATCGTTTCTGGCAAACATCTTCACCACGATGGTATCAGTGAAGTCTGTCACCTCCAGCATCACGATGGTCTTCTCTCCCCGGATCTCCCTGGTCTCCATATTCTGGATCTGTCCCCGGATGGTCACCTCTCCCATCTCACCCGCTATCTGCTCAATGGGAATGGCGTCATCCTCAAAATCCCGGCCCACCAGTACATCCGGGTTATCCGAGCGGCGCAGGGAGCCGCCAAAGCGGCCTCCCTCCGACCTGCCCGCGAAGCCGGAGCCCCGGCCTTTGTAGCTGCCCCGGCCCGCCATTTTTCCGCTTCCAGCCGCCTGGCCGCCCGGCGCGCCTCCCCGGCCCGCCGGAGTGCCTGCCTGATCCCCATGCTTCCCGGCAGCCGAAGCTTTTGGAGCGGTCTGGCCGCTGCCGCCCGCCTTCCCATCGCCCTTCGCTCCGGACTGTGCGGCCTGAAAGGAGACCTCTCCCGTCTGGGCAGGTCCCTCCAGGAATTCATCGCCGTCCTCCGCCTGATGGTTCTTTCTGATCCGCTGACAGATGGCCGCCACCTCCTGCTCCAGCTTGATCTGGGCGAATTTCCGGTTCTGGCTCTCCTGGTGGGCGGTCAGCTCCGGCTCAATCTTCAGGTGCTGGCCACAGCGCTCACAGAAGATTTTCTCCAGAATCTGCAGAAGCTCCTCCTCCTTGCCCTGGGCCACCACGTTGTCCTCCATGGACAGGTGAAGGGTATCCGGGTCTGTAAATTCGCATTTGGCGTTTCGAAACAGGTTGTAAAGAAAAATATTGTAATGCTTCAGTTCCAGCAGAATGCTGTCCTTGTACACCGGCATCAGTTTCTGGGCCGTATACTGTCCTGACAGATGAAATTTCTCGATGATTTTCACCTGGATGGGAACGTTGAAACAGAGCTGGTCCGCAATGGCCTGCTCTGTCTCAAAAATGTATTTCTTATGTATCAGAGTTTCGCTTTCCAGATAAATCCGCATCTGATCCCTTCGGGTATTCATGGTCACCCTGGCCACGGACGCCTGGCCCATCAGGTCTTTCGCGTCCTGGGACAGCTGCAGCTTTGGAAATACTTCCTCAAACGGTTTTGTCATGCTTTCTCACTCCAGTTTTCCAGTTCCTGGCGCAGCACAGCCAGGAGCTGATCCTCCGGCACTTTTTTCACAGGTTTTCCTTTCTTAATCAGCAGACCTTCTCCCTTGCCTCCGGCGATCCCGATATCCGCCTCTCTGGCTTCGCCGGGCCCGTTCACCACACAGCCCATAACTGCCACCTTCAGATTCAGGGGAATGTCCGCCACCATATTTTCCACCTGGTTCGCCAGGCCGATAAGATCGATCTGGGTTCTGCCGCAGGTAGGACAGGAAACCACCTCGATGCCTCCCTGGCGAAGCCCCAGGGTCTTTAAAATCAGCTTGGCGGACTTGATCTCCTCCAGAGGATCCCCGGTGAGGGAAACCCGGATGGTATCACCGATGCCCTTTGACAGAATCAGCCCCAGTCCGATGGCGGACTTGATGTTGCCGGAGAGCAGGGTGCCCGCCTCGGTGATCCCCACATGGAGGGGGTACTCCGTCAGGGCCGCGATCTGCTCGTGGGCCTGGGCGCACATCATCACGTCCGAGGACTTAATGCTGATCACCAGGTTGTCATATCCCATATCTTCAATCATGGAAGTCTTCTGGAGGGCACTCTCCACCAGCCCCTCCGCCGTGACGCCGTGATATTTCTCCACCAGCTCCTTTTCCAGGGAGCCGCTGTTGACCCCCACCCGGATGGGAATATTCCGCTCTCTGACCGCATCCACCACGGCCCTCACCCGGTCCTCGCCGCCGATATTTCCGGGGTTGATACGGATTTTGTCCGCCCCGTTCTCGATGGCCGCGATGGCCAAGCGGTAGTCAAAGTGAATGTCCGCCACCAGGGGACTGGAAATTTCTTTCTTGATTTCCTTCAGAGCCTTCGCCGCCTCCATGGTGGGCACGGCACAGCGGATAATATCGCAGCCCGCCGCTGCTAGTTTCTGGATCTGGGCCACCGTGGCCGCCACATCCTCCGTCCTGGTGTTGGTCATGGACTGAATCAGGATGGGGCTGCCGCCGCCAATCACCCGGTCGCCAATCTTAATTTTTTTTGTACAGTCGCGATACATATCTTCTCTTACTCCTCCTCTGCCGGCTCCGCCGGAATGAACACCCGGGTTGCCACAGGATCTACCGGCTTCACGGCTCTGCGCTTCGCCTCCTCACAGAAGTAGTCCTGGGCACAGAGCAATGTCTTGCCTCTCTTGTCAATCTTTTCATACGTGTTGTCCGCTTTCAGCTCATGGGCTTTCAGAGTATCCGCCAGCTGGATGTCCAGGATGTGGCGCACCTCCCGCTTCAGATCTTCATCCTCCACCGGGAAGAGAATCTCCACCCGCTTGTCCAGGTTCCGGGGCATCCAGTCGGCGCTTCCCATGTAGTACTCCTCCTGCCCGCCGTTCTGGAAGTAAAAGATCCGGCTGTGCTCCAGGAAGGTTCCCACGATGGAACGCACGGTAATATTCTCGCTGACCTTGGGGATCCCTACTTTCAGACAACAGATGCCCCGGACAATCAGATCAATCTTTACCCCCACCGCGCTGGCCTCATACAGGGCCGCGATCACCTCCTGATCGCACAGGGAATTCATTTTTGCGATGATCCTGGCGGGCTGGCCGCTCCTGGCGTGATCCGCCTCCCTGCGAATCATGGACAGAAACTTATCTCTCAGCCAGATGGGCGCCAGGGACAGCCGGTTCCACCGCTTCGGCTCCGAATAGCCGGAGAGCATATTGAAGACGGCTGTGGCGTCCTCCCCGATGGCTTCCTGGCAGGTCATAATGCCGCAGTCGGTGTAAAGCTTGGCCGTGCTGTCATTGTAGTTTCCGGTACCCAGGTGCACATACCGGCGAATGCCGTCCTCCTCCCGGCGCACCACCAGGGTGATTTTGCTGTGGGTCTTTAAGCCCACCAGACCGTAGATGACGTGGCAGCCCGCCTTCTCCAGCATCTTTGCCCAGATAATATTATTCTCCTCGTCAAATCTGGCCTTCAGCTCCACCAGAACCGACACCTGCTTTCCGTTCTCCGCCGCCTGGGCCAGCGCCGCCACAATGGGAGAATGGCCGCTGACGCGATACAGAGTCTGCTTGATGGCCAGCACTTGGGGATCCTTCGCTGCCTGGCGCACAAAATCTACCACCGGATCGAAGGTCATATAGGGATGATGCAGCAAAATATCCTTTTTTCGAATGGCCGCGAAAATATCTGTCTCCTCCGCCAGAGCCGGTACCGGCTGGGGCTTATAGGGCGGCGTCTTTAAGTGGTCAAAGCCGTCAATGCCATACACCTTCATCAGGAAGGTGAGATCCAGGGGACCGTTGATGGGATAGATGTCCTCCTGCCTGATATCAAATTCTTTTTTCAGAATTTTCAGCAGTTTTTGATCCATCTTATCTTCCACCTCCAGCCGGATCACCTCGCCCCACTGGCGCTTCTTCAGCTGTTTCTGGATCTCCATCAGCAGATCCGCCGCGTCGTCCTCATCGATGGTCAGGTCCGCGTTTCGTATAATCCGGTAGGGATGGGCGCATACCACATCATAGTTGAGGAAAAGCTGGTCGATGTTACGCTCAATCAACTCCTCCAGCAGGATCCCTGCCCGGACGCCCTCCTTCCCCGCCGGAAGCTCAATGACTCTGGGCAGCACGCCTGGAACCTGCACCGTGGCGAACTCCGCTTTCCCTTTCTCCCCCTTCTTGGAGATCAGGGCCCCGATATTCAGGGATTTATTTCTGATCAGTGGGAAGGGTCTGGAGGAATCCATGGCCATAGGGGTGAGAACCGGATAGACGTTCTCCTCAAAATACCGGTCCGCAAAGGCCTTCTGCTCCTCGCTCATCTCCTCGTGGGCAGTCACCAGCTCCAGCCCCGCCTGCTTTAGGGCCGGCAGCAGAGACCGGTTGTAGGTAGAGTACTGAAGCGCCACCAGATGATGAGCCTTCTCCTGAATCAGCTTCAGCTGTTCCTCCGGCTTCAGCCCGGCTATATCCGGTTTATTATATTTGGCATGTACCATATCCTTCAGGGACGCCACCCGGATCATAAAAAATTCATCCAGATTGGAAGCGGTAATACTGAGGAATTTCAGCCGCTCAAACAGGGGATTGGTCTTATCTCTGGCCTCCCCCAGAATCCTCATATTAAATTCCAGCCAGCTTAACTCCCGGTTTGTATAGTACTCCGGTTTTGTGTAATCCATCGCCGCCATAGTGTTCCTCCTACATTTTCTTTCTCTGCTTTACCACGGGATACACGTTAAATACTTCCTCAAAGAAATCCGCTTTCTCCGCCAGGGTTCCCTTCTCCAGGGTCAGATCCTCCTGGCTGTCCACCGTGATCTGCAGCTTATCTCCCTTCAGATTCACGGTGTAGTTCTTAAATTTCTGTTTGTGGCTGCGGTCCAGGGCATTGGCCACCCTCAGGATCGCGGTCAATTTGGCGATCACCAGATACTCCGCCCGGCTGGCCGAGCTGCCCGCCGCCATATCTCCATTGTAGTCAAAGTCCATGGTGTTAAATTTCACCACATTGGCAATGATCCGGCGCTCCGCGTGGGAGAGGCCGATGATCTCCGTGGCCATGATAATATTGTAGGCGCACTCCGCCACATTGGTGAGACTAATATATTTCCCGCAGTTGTGCAGGATCACGGAAATCTGCAGCAGAAGGCGCTCCCTCTGTCCCATTCCGTGGATCTTTTTCATCTTGTCAAAAATCTGCAGCGTCATCTCCTCCATATTTTTAATATGGGGTTGATTGCTCTTATAGCGCTTGGCAATGTTCCGGGAAGCCGCAATAATGTCCTCGTCGAAATTGTGCTTTGACCGGATCAGCTTGTTGTTCACGCCGTAGTCATAGCACAGGCCGTCGTTGGTACTCATTCTGGGCAGCCAGATGGTCTCCGCCCCCAGCTTCTCCATCAGACAGCGGCAGAAAATCACCGAGGGCACCACAAAGGGCGCGGAATCCGAGGACAGTTCAAACTGTTCCGTCACCTCATCCGGATTCAGGTACACAATCCGGTGATACAGATCCTTAAATTCCTCCCTGGACACCACCGGAATGGCGGCCGTCTGATCCCGCTTTTTCATCAGCTCCACCAGATCGCCGTCAATGACAATCAGGTTGTTGATCTGACGATCCTTCTGGTACAGTTTGCCAAAGCCATTGAGCTCATGGTCCATCAGCTCCATGACCAGCGCCTCAAAATGCATATTGTTCTTTGCCAGCGGCATGAATTTTTCCCGGGTGCTCACCTTGCCCACGCGGATATTCTGGGTGGTGATCAGCTTGTCTTTATCGAAAACGGAGATCTGTATACTGCTGCCTCCGATGTCCACGATCGCCGTCCCGCTGCTGATGATATTTTCGAAGGAGTCGCTCTCGGAGGCAATGGATTTGTAATCCAGAAAGCGCTGTTCGGAGTTGCTCAGGATCTCGATTTTCATTCCCGTCTGCTTTTCAATGTAGTCCCTGGTGATCAGGGCGGAACGGATCTCCCGCAGCGCGCTGGTGCCGCAGACCCGGTAGTCGTTGACCTGGTATCCCTCCATGATCTGCTTAAACTCTTTCAATACCGTGCACAGCTCCTCCACCTTTTCCACATCCAGCCGTCCCTTGCTGTAGGCGTCCACCCCCAGATGGATTCTGGCGCTGACGCAGTCGATCTCTTTCATTCCCTTTCTGGCTGACAGCTCAAAAATCTTCATTTCTGTTTCCATTGAGCCGATCACAATCGCTCCAAATAATTTCACTGCCATAGTTATCTCCCTTTCATCCCTGCTGCGGCTTGCCCAAAAGATAATCGATAAACTGCTGGGCGGTTCTTCCCGACCGTCCTCCGTGATTTAACTCCCATCGGTTCGCCTCCTGCAACAGCTCCTCCGTGGGCATGGTGATGCCCTGCTTTCTCGCCAGCGCCGTCACAATCTCCTGAAACTCCTTCCGATCCGGCGCGCCAAAGTAGATGGTGACCCCGAAGCGGTACACCAAAGAGAGCTTCTCCTGCACGGTGTCCGAGGTGTGCATATCCTCCCGGACCTCCTCCTTGTCTGAAAATTTCTCCCGGATCAGATGACGGCGGTTGGAAGTAGCGTAGATGAGGATATTGTCCGGCTTTTTTTCCAGCCCGCCCTCGATCACAGCCTTCAGATACTTATATTCTATCTCAAATTCTTCAAAAGATAAATCATCCATATAAATGATAAACCGGTAATTCCGGTTTTTGATCTGGGCGATCACATCATTCAGATCCTGAAATTGGTGTTTGTACACCTCTATGATCCGCAGCCCCTGATCGTAATAGCGGTTGAGGATTCCCTTGATGCTGGAGGATTTTCCGGTTCCCGCGTCCCCGAACAGCAGACAGTTGTTGGCCCGGCGGCCCGCCACAAAGGCCTCTGTATTCTCAATCAGCTTCTGCTTGGCCGCCTCATAGCCCACCAGATCCTCCAGGTATACATGGGCGATGTTGGTGATGGGAACAATCTGCGCCCCGCCGTCTGTGTGGGCAACCCGGAACGCTTTGTGCAGGCCGAATTTTCCCACACCGAACTCCTTATAAAACTGCTCCATGTCCGCCTTGAACTCCCGGGGGGACCCGGCATCGGCCAGCTTTCTGCTCAGCGTACAGATCCGGTCCCTGATGCGGCGGTTAAAAATTTTTCTCTCATCCTTGGCGTTCTCGTAATCCCGGAACATGGGATACACGGATACACCCAGCTTTTCTTCCAGCCATCCGAAATCGCAGGCAAACCATTCCATAAAGATTTCAAAATCATGGAGGGCCATCCCGTTGATGCCTCCCTCCACCGCCCCCCGGATCTCGCAGGCTCTGCTGTAGGCGTTTTCATGGTAAACCAGGCGGTATGCCAGATAGCAGTGCCAGAGATTTCCGGAGAAACCATGGGTCTCCGCCACCTCCACCAGCTCCTGCACACATCCGAAATAACAGCTTCTCTCCGCCTCTCCGGCCTGCCCCGCCTCCAGCTTCCGAAACAGGGCTGAAATTCTCTCCGGAAGGGAGGACTCCTCCATCCGGTATAAAATCAGTTCCTCGATCTTTCTCATGTCCGCTCCTTTGTCTTCTGCTCCTTTATTCTCTGCCCCTTAATAATTTCCCAGGATCTTCATGTTAATGGCTTCCTCCCGGATTCCCCTTAGCGCGTTCTTCACGCTGCTCTGGTTTAGGTTTCCCTCAAAATCAATGAAGAAATGATACTCCCAGTTTCTCCCGGTGATGGGCCTGGATTCGATCCGGTTCATATTCAGGTTATTGTAGATAAAATGGGACAGAATGTTATAGAGAGATCCGCTCTTATGGGGTACCTCAAAACAGATGCTGATTTTGTTGGCGTCCCGGCGGAAGATCCGCTGATTGGTCACAATGATAAACCGGGTGGAATTGGCCTCGTTGTAGTAAATATGGTCCGCCAGAATCTCCAGGCCGAACCTGCCCGCGGCAAAGGCGCTGCCGATGGCCGCCTGGGTCTTATCCTGGTCCAGGGCCACTTTCTTGGCTGCCATGGCCGTATTGTCATAGGGCACCTGCCTCCAGCCGCGGTGCTCCTCCAGAAATTCCTCGCACTGGGAAAGAGCCTGGGGATGGGAGATCACTGTCTGAATATCCGACAGCTTTGTTCCCGGCAGCCCCATCAGCACGTGCTCGCACTTGATCACCTGCTCCCCCACAATATAATTTTCAAAATCCACCAGAAGATCAAAATTGTCAGCCACAATCCCCGCCGTGGAATTCTCGATGGGAAGCACCGCGTAATCCGCCGCCCCCTCGGCGATGGCCTCCATGGCGTCCCGCCATTTGCTGACGTGGAAGCTGTTCACCTGATCTCCGAAATACTGGCACATGGCCGCATGGCTGTAAGCGCCCTCCACGCCCTGGAAGACCACCCGCACATGATCCCGCTCAATATCATCCACGGCAATAAAGGGAAGCCTCCCGGCCACCCCGTTTTTGGCCAGAAGCTGATACTGTTTTTTCCGGCTCATGGACATGATCTGGGAGAACAGTTCCTCCACCCCATGGCGGTTAAAGTCATTGTGGGCCATGGAGGTAAGAGTCTCGATCTTGGAGCGCTCCCGGTCTTTGTCAAACACCTTTTTCCCGGTGTTGATCTTAAACTCCGCCACTTCCTCGCTCACCGCCATCCTGCGCTCAAACAACTCCACAATCTGACGGTCAATCTCGTCTATTTCTTCTCTCAGTTCCTGCAACTCTTTCATTCTCGTATCTCCTGTATCTATCCTCGTCTTCTCTCCGGTCACTGCGGCCGAAACACCGCACCGGCTCACTCCGCAAACGTCTCCCGCACCTCCCACAGGAAGGAGAGGGAGCCAAAAACCAGTATTACATCGTCCTCCCGCGCTTTCGCCAGAGCAATATGCAGCGCTCTGCCCACATCCCCCACAGCCGTTACCCGGGGATTGATCCGGGCCACCGCCTTCGCCAGTTCCCCGGCCGGCAGGGCCCTGGGATTGTTCTTGGTCTCCACCGTGAAAATTTCTTCTGCTCTGGGGGCCGTTATCTCAATAATTTTATCATATTCCTTATCAGAAAACACTCCAAAAATGTAATAAATTTTCCGGTCCGGAAAATACTCTCCCACGGCCTCCATCAGCACCCGGGCCGCGTCCGGGTTGTGGGCCCCGTCCATCACCACCGCTGGGTTCTCATGAACCACCTGGAAGCGGCCGTCCCAGCGGGTTTTCTCAAAGCCCTCCCGGATCTGTTCCTCTGTCACCGGATACCCGGCCCTCCCCAGTCCCAGCAGGGCCTCTGCCGCCAGGGCCGCGTTTTCGACCTGGCAGGTTCCGGCCAGGTGAATCCGCAGATCCATTCCCCGGTAGGAAAATCTCTGCTCCGCCAGCCCGTAACGGATCTGGCGTATCTCCTTCGGACTCATCACCTCCAGCTGCGCCTCCTGCTGCCGGCATACCTTTTGGATCACCTCCAGGGCCTCCGGCTCCTGGGGCCAGGATACCACCGGGGTATGGCGCTTGATGATCCCTGCCTTGTTCCAGGCGATCTCTCCCAGGGTATTTCCCAGAAATTCCATATGATCCATGCTGATGGAAGTGAGCACCTCCATCACGGTGGTGGTCACCACGTTGGTGGCGTCCTCTCTTCCTCCCATGCCCACCTCCAGCAGTACCAGATCGCAGTTTTGTTCCAGGAAATAGAGGAAGGACATGGCCGTCTCCACCTCAAATACTGTGCTCTCCGGCGCGCCCCGCCGGGCCGCGGCCCTGCGTGCCCCGGCAATCTGCTCCACCAGCCGGGCCACCGCCTCCCTGGAAATGTACTCCCCGTTCACCTGGATTCTCTCCTCGTAGGAAAACAGGGTGGGGGAAATATACCGGCCTACCCGGTATCCCGCCTGCCGCAGAGCCCCCTCCATGTAGGCCGCCACGGAACCTTTCCCGTTGGTTCCCGCAATATGAATAAACTTCAGCTTATCCTGGGGATTTCCCAGCTCCTCCAACAATGCCCGGACGCTCTCCAGCCCCAGCAGGTTTCCCTTGACAGAAACCTGGTCCAAATATGCTCTCGCCTCTTCGTATCTCATTTCCTTATTCCCTGTATCCTTTCTCTGTACGCAAAGGGAGGCTGCCTAGAGCAGCCCCCTCGCCTGCGCAAATTTACTTTTTATATCGGACAGCACTCTGTCCGCTCCCAGGGAAACGCTGATGAAGGCGTTTCCCCCGCCGGATTTGCGCCGCAAAGCGGCTTTCTCCGCTGCAAATCCGTGCTTTCCTAGGTGGCCTTCTCTTCCCCCACCAGCCTGATCTTTCCTTCATCCAGACATTTCACGAACACCTGCACCATCTGAGGATCAAACTGTTTTCCCGCCTCCTCCAGCAAGATCTCTCGGGCCCGTTCCACGGAGGCGGGCTTTTTATAGCAGCGCTTGGAGGTGATGGCGTCAAAGGAATCCGCAATGCACAGGATCCGCGCCGTGGCTGGAATATCCTCCCCCGCGATCTTTCTCGGGTATCCCTTCCCATCGTATCTTTCGTGGTGACCGATCACCGCTGGAATTACATAGTCCAGGGAGGGCAGATGCCGGATGATTCCGATGGAGGCCTCCACATGGCCCTTTACCACCTCATACTCCTCCTCCGTCAGTTTTCCCTTTTTATTCAGGATATTCTCCGGTATGCCGATCTTTCCCACATCGTGCAGCAGAGCGGACTGACGGATGATCTCCACCACATCGCTGTTCATTCCCAGCGCCTTAGCCAGCTCCATGGCATAATAGGCCACATTGTTGGAATGGCTGAAGGTGTAATGATCCTTGGCGTCGATGGCTGCCGTCAGGGCATAGATGGTGGACTCATACTCCTGATAAATGTGGGCGTGATCCCTCTGTTTATCTATCTCCGCGCTGTTCTGGAAGAGGGTGTCAAACACTTTGATCCCGTTCTTACCGCTGTGCTTCACATGATACACCGCCAAATCCACATTGTCCAGCAGCTCCTTCACGGACTTGGCCGCATAGGGCGCCGCGCTGACGCCAGCGCTCACCGTAATGGCCTTCAGTTTATAGTCTTTCTCCTGATTGTTCATCACGTAGATCTGCCGGCTGATGGACTCCGCCAGGTTCCTGGCGGAAAAAATATCGTATTTGGGCAGAAGAATGGCAAATTCCTTCCCGCTGTAGCGGGCCGCGTATCCGCTGTCTCCCACGCTGTTTCGGATGATGTCCGCGATCCGCTTCAGGCACAGATCCCCCTCCTTCACACCGTAAAGCTGATTGTAGAGCTTAAAATCATCCACATTGAACAGCACCAGCGCCAGAGATCCGTCTTTGTTTTTCTCAAACTCCTGATTCAGAATCTCATAAAAATATTTCCGGTTCAACAGTCCTGTCATCTCGTCCGTCCGGGCCTCATTCCACGCCTGTTCATAGAGGCGGGCATTTTTGATAGCGATAGAGGCCACGGAGGTGATGGAGGAGAGAAGCTGTATCTCCCCATATCCGATATGATGCTTTCCGCTGCGGTCAGCCAGCAGAATCACACCGGTAAGCTGGCTGTTGTCCTTCAAGGCTGCGCAGCATCTGACGCCCAGCTTCTCCAGTCCGTATTTTTCGCTCTCCCACATGGACTTATACTCCACGGTATAGCGAAACTCCTTGTAAATCAGCGGCTCATCGTTTTCCTTCAGCCACCGGATCAGAGGATTCTCCTCCTCCAGACTGAAGGACAGGTCATTCAGGGGCCTGTCACTGTACAGTCCCCGGTAGGGGCCGCCCGGAATCTCCTGCATACAGATATAGATGCTCTCCACATCGATGGTGTCTTTGATCACCTGTATCATTTTGTCCATGATTTCCTGCAGGCGCAGGGTCTTTGACACCGCGGAGCTGAACTCCTTCAGTTTTTCCGCCTGCTGCAGTTCTTCCTTCACAAACAGGTTATTGACCAGCATCCGCCAGATAAAGGTGAAACCCAGGTACGCCAGCAGAAACAGCACCGCAAAGGTCAGCGGATAGTAGCTGGCAGTCAGAGGAATATAGCGCAGCATAACCTCCTGAAGATAGGGCGACAGATAGAAGAATAAAATCAGGGACAGCAGCAGTCCAACACCGTAGCAGAGTCCGGCGGACATGAGCATCTGGAGCCGGAACAGTCTTCTGCGAATCAACGCGTACATCAGCAGAAAGGCGTTGAGCAGCCCGCATAGAATGTCAATGGGGAAGCCTTTAAAAAAGGGAATACTGATAAAAAGATTTCCCAGAAACAGCAGGACAATTCCCAGCACCACCGGTTCAAATTGTTTTCTCATACCGCGGTTGGAGCGGCAGGCCCGCACGATATTGCCGAACATATGAATCAGCATCACGGCCGCCACAAGGAAAAATACAGCCACTCCCATATTCATCTCGTAGACAAAGGTGTGCACATTCCCCCGGATCACAAGCTGAGGATACTGCAGGAAGATGCCGCCGGGCAGGTTGATGAAGAAGCAGGCCATCATCACCACCAGGTATACCGGGCCGAACAGATGCTCCGTGATACCGGCAAAAGCATTGATAAACCGGTAGTAGGCGTAAGGCAGGAGAAGAATACCGCACAGCGAAACCTGGAACCAGAAGATATAGGACGGCCACAGCTCCATGCGCATGAAAACTGAGCCGCCCGTCCAGAAAATCAGGCCGACCAGCACAATCAGAAAACTGTTAACCAGCTTATTCTTTTTTGCTGCCAGAAAGGTCAGCATCATGAAAGCATAGCAAAACATTGCTATCGTCGAAATATAACCATAGGTTCCCATATTTTTCTCTTACCTTATCATTGACCTCTGTTCCTGAAGCTTCAGAAGTTCAGCCAGCTCGTAGTAGGGCGGATTCATCTGCCGGATCTTTTTTCCCCGCGTTCTCTCATATGCCTCAAAGCTGCCGCAGCGAAGCATGGTCACCACCAGAGGATCCATTCCCAGAATTTTTTTCAGATCACGATAGTCCTGATCGATATACTTAAAGTAGGTGCCAAGCAGTTCCTTTAATATATCCGCGCTCATGGCATGGTTTGTCAGCACCTCCGGAGCCAGTTCCACGTACATATGCAGATAAGGACGATGCTGCTCATTGTACTCTTTCACCGCCACCCAGTCTTTGATTTCAAGTCCGGACAGGCTGATGACGCTGCGAATCCCGTTCTCTGAAATTCGGGTAAAGCCCGCGATGTCGATGATCCAGGGCACCCGGTCCACATATTCAAATCTGGGAATTTTCGTGTCATCCTCCCGGTTCTCCAGCCCTACACACCGGTACATATCTCCGCACCGGTATCGGGCAAAGGCTCCTCCCTTCAGCACTGTGAGCACCAGCTCATACTTCTCCCCCGGCAGCACCTCATCCATCAGATAGGTTCTGGGCTCGTAGGAGGGATCCTCGTAATTTTTCATCATATCCGCCTCTGTGATGAATTCATAGAAACAGGTATCCGGGAAAAAATACATCCCTTTTCTGCTCCAGGTTTCCGTTCCGATAATGGACGGCTCCGTACCGGCAAACAGTTCCATGGGACGTATGCCCCACAGTTCCTCCAGGTCGTCCTTGTAGCACTGGTTATCCGTCCCCGCCACCATAAATCCTTTCAGATGGAACAAATCCTTTGGCATCAGCGGGCGATTTTCCCTTTTGCACCTCTGCTTTGCCTTCAGCATCCGGATGATCATATGGGGCTTGCAGCGCAGCAAGTCCGACAGCTTCAGGGACTTTCCGGAACCGGTCATGGCGGAAAGGCTCTGGCTCACCGCGTAGGCCACGCTGCCCAGTCCGAAGAAAAATTCCAGATCCCGCTTCATGGCCATCTGAAAGCCCACTTTATTCCGCTCACTGAACCGCATGTTCACCGCGTCCTTCACCGCCGGCAGGAACTCAATATCCGTCTCCTCGTTCAGCGCCAGCGGAAACAGGCCCGTGGCAAAGGGAAGGGGAGCCAGCCCGTAAAGAATTTTGTCCGTATTTGACACGTCAAACGATCCCTTCGCTGTGCTGGTGGAAAGAATCAGGCAGGCGATCACATTATTCCGGTAGGTATCCAGCATGCTTCTGGTGTAAGGAGCCACTTTAATGGGGTGCTTCCCTCCCTCCCAGGTAGTCTGAATCCAGATAATGGGGTTGCCGGGCAGAAGATCGGGCTGCTTGGACAGCAAAATATCCGCGTAATCCTCATAGGTGGTCAACGGTACCATCTGGCGGAATTCCTCCAGATTTTCAGGGCGGCGGCCCTTCAGGATGGACTGTCCCAGGCCGCTGCCGCTCCACAGCCGAATCTGCTCTTCCATCAGCCTTCTCTGAATCTTCATATATCCGTCCAGGGACAAGTCCAGGAAGCCGCAGTACTGCTGCCAGATTTCCCGGTACTGCTGCTTTTTCAGTCTCTCCTTCAGAGTCACCTCGCATCTCCCTCCTTCGTCCCTCTTTTGCCTGCGCCCTTTCCCGCAAAGCACGCCCGTATACTTCTCCTGTTGGGCAGCAAAAACGGCGCCGTGCGCCGATATTCTCTGTAATTTTCAAACGTACCGGGGAATGTCCATCGATCCTGAAACAAGGCGTAGAGATAGTTCCATACAATCATAGAGATGAAATAAACGCCCCGGGAGGCCTCCCCTGTCACTCCCCAGAGACATAAAAACAATCCGGCAAACCAAAGGATTCCCGGATGACGGCACAGAGCGTACACCCCCTCTGTGCAGGCCCATCGTCTTCGGTTTTCTTCCACATACGTTTCTTCAAAAGGAATCGCAAAAAAGAGCGTATAGATCAGCAAAACAAAAAACAGGACTCCTCCCACGCCACACACAATTCCCGCCGGCTGTGCCGCCCGAAAGGAAAGAGGTACGCCCCACATGCTCCACACGGTGGAAGCACACAGGCAGAGAGTCCCCAACCAGAAAAACTGATGCAGGATCCGGTTCTGCCACTTTAAACTGTTTATATCATAGATAAAATACAGAACAAATCCCACTGTTCCTAACATCCATGCGCTCATCATGCTTCTGTATCATGTTTCCCTTCTGAATATTATGATACGAACAGTTACTATGAATAGTAACTACAAATAATACCGCAAAAAACGACTAGTGACATTATACTCCTTTTTCCCCCCAGGTTCAACACGAAAAATCCCGAATTTGTATTTCCAATTTCTTCCATTTCTTTCCCGCATAACACACGCTTCTTTGCGGAACACTAACAACAATCTGCCTCTCCTTTCCGGAGGGCGGTTTTACAGTCTTGTTCCCGGAGGTGATCTCATGCTGGCGTTCATCAAATGCGGCCTCATCGGCTGGTGTATGGAAATATTCTGGACGGGCCTGGAGTCTCTGCTGCGGGGAGACGGGAGGCTTACCGGCCGCTCCTCCCTCTGGATGTTTCCCATCTACGGTCTGGCGTCCGCCATCGTTCCTTTTTACCAAATAATAAAGCCCCTGAACATTCTGTTCAGAGGCCTGGTCTATATGATATGCATTTTTGCTGTAGAATATGTGACCGGCTCGCTCCTGCAGGCCTTTCATCTCTGTCCCTGGGATTACAGCCGGTGCCGTTTCCAGGTCAACGGCGTGATCCGTCTGGATTACGCCCCGGTGTGGTTCGCAGCCGGATTGATTTTCGAGTGGCTGCTGTGCCGCCTTTAAATGGGCTGCCATAAGTGTTTACGGCAGCCCATTTTGTTTTAGAGTTACTATTCACAATCTGGTTTCAGAACATACAAGGATCGTGATCCGCCATCTCGTCCAATTTGGGACCGCCTCCGATATTCTGGGTATTCAGTGTCTTTCTCTTCAGACGCTGGTCCTCCGAATAGTGGAGAATAAAATCTTTGATCTCCCTGGCATGGCGGACATGGCGGATGAGCAGATCCGGGTCCGTCACATCTCCGCCGAAGCAGTGAACCGTTCCCAGGCCAAACAGACGCTCCAGAAGGCTGGTCTCCAGCCGCACATCCACGACTTTATACATATAGCAATCGTTTTCTGTTCTCCGCAAAAGGCCGCTGCAGACTGTAATCAGCTCCTCCGTCACCTGATAGGTGGTAAAGGTCCATGGAAGTCCGAAAAACAGGATTCGTTTTCTCTCTTTGTAGGCCATGTTCTCTCCCTTCCGGTCCTGTCTCCCTCTAGTTTTCTTTCTTCTCAACCTTCGGGGAATCCGCCGGCTGAGCCTCGAATACGTAACCGCATTCGCACTTGACATCCTCCATGATTCTTCCGTTCACGGTAAACACTTCCACCTCTTTGCCGCACTGGGGACAGATTCTGTCCTCGGGAACCGGCGTCCTGAATTTTGCTTCGCATCCATCTAAAACTGCCATCTCAATTCCTCCTTTTATTCATCTTGGTTCATTTTAGTATTATAGAACATTTTCTCTCATTTGTATAGGCCGGAAGCCCGCCTGAAATCTTTTTTTGATTTCTCCTTGAAATTCTACCGTCTTTAGTATATGATAGTGAAAATGCTGTTTCACCAACACAAAGGAGGATATTATGAGACATTTGATGAGCCCTTTGGATTTCAATGTGGAAGAACTGGACAAGATTCTTGATCTGGCCGCTGACATCGAAGCCAACCCGAAAAAATATGCTCATGCCTGTGATGGCAAAAAGATAGCTACTCTTTTCTATGAACCAAGTACAAGAACCCGCCTCAGCTTTGAAGCTGCTATGTTAAATTTAGGAGGCAGTGTACTTGGTTTTTCTTCGGCCGATTCCAGCTCAGCCGCCAAGGGGGAGAGCGTATCGGACACCATCCGGGTGATTTCCTGTTATGCGGACATTGCCGCCATTCGCCATCCCAAGGAGGGCGCTCCCCTGGTTGCCTCTCTGAAATCCGGGATTCCTGTTATTAACGCGGGGGACGGCGGACATGAGCATCCCACCCAGACGCTCACGGATTTGATGACGATCCGCTCCCTGAAGGGCCGTCTGGATCATCTCACCATCGGTCTTTGCGGCGATCTGAAGTTCGGCCGCACCGTTCACTCTCTGATTAATGCTCTGGTGCGCTATCCGGATGTGACCTTTGTGCTGATCTCCCCGGAGGAGCTGCGGATCCCTGATTATGTGAGAGAGGATGTGCTCCGCAAGAACAATCAGAACTTCAAAGAGGTAACCCGGCTGGAGGACGCCATTCCCCAGCTGGATCTGCTGTACATGACCAGAGTTCAGAAAGAGCGGTTCTTCAACGAGGAAGATTATGTGCGCATGAAGGATTTCTACATCCTGGACAAGCAGAAAATGTCTCTGGCAAAACCGGATATGATGGTGCTTCATCCCCTCCCCCGGGTAAATGAAATTTCCACCGAGGTGGACGATGATCCCAGAGCAGCTTACTTTAAGCAGGCGCAGTATGGAGTTTATGTACGCATGGCCCTGATTCTCACATTACTGGAGGTGGAAGTATGTTAAGTGTCGGACAGTTAAACGAAGGCGTGGTGCTGGATCATATTCAGGCCGGAAAATCCATGGACATCTACAAATATCTGAAGCTGGACAAGATGGACTGCTGCGTCGCCATCATCAAAAATGCCCGCAGCAATAAGATGGGCCGGAAAGACATCATCAAGGTGGAATGCCCCATCGAGGAACTGGATCTGGATGTGCTGGGCTTCATTGACCACAACATCACCGTCAACATCATTCGGGACGGAGAGATTGTGGAGAAGAAGGTGCTGACTCTTCCCAAGCAGCTGGTCAATATCATTCACTGCAAGAATCCCCGCTGCATCTCCTCCATCGAGCAGGAGCTGGACCAGGTGTTCTTCCTGGCAGATGAGGAGCGGGAGATCTACCGCTGCCGCTACTGTGAAGAAAAATACAGCAGTTCAAAGACGAAAAAATAGAAAACAGAGAAGCATAGACAGGGCTGCCGCAACAGTTATTTGGAAACTGTTGCGGCAGCCCCTTTTCTATGTTTCTTTTCTATGATTCTCCTCTATTTTTTCTCATATTTCAGGAAGCGGTACTCCAGATCAAAGTAGGTCTGCTCCTCACTGTCCGCGGTGATCTGCCACTCCGGCATCTCGTCCAGGTTGGGAAACCAGGTGTCCGCCTCGTAGACATGGTCAATTTTCGTCACATGAACCAGGTCACAGTAGGGCAGAAACTGGTGGTAAATGCTGTCGCCGCCGATAATGTACACATCCTCCGGATTGTACTGCTTCAGCAGTTCCAGAGCCTCCTCCATGCTGTGACACACGATGGCGTCCTTCACCCGGTAATCGGGATCTCTGGTCAGCACAATATTGGTCCGGTTCAGCAGAGGCCGTCCTCCGGGAAAACTCTCCAGCGTCTTTCTCCCCATCACCACCACCTTTCCCGTGGTTTCCATGCGGAAAAATTTCTTGTCCGCCGGGATGCTCACCAAAAGTTCATTGTTCTTTCCAATGGCCCAGTTCCGGTCCACTGCTACAATCATATTCATACTCTCATCTCCTTGTTCAGGGCTGTACTGTTATACCGCCACCGGAATATTTTTTATCTGGGGACCGGCCTCGTAGTGCTCCACATGCAAGTCCTCCACGGTAAACTGATAAAAATCCTTCACTTCCGGATTGAGCCATACCTTGGGTGCCGGATAAGTGGGCCTGCCAATCAGCTCCTTCACCAGGGGAATGTGCCTGTCGTAAATATGGGCGTCCGCGATGACATGCAGCAGCTCCCCCGCCACCATATCGCAGGACTGGGCCATCATCATCAGAAGCAGGCTGTACTGCGCCACATTCCAGTTGTTGGCCGTCAGCACATCCTGGGATCGCTGGTTGAGGATGGCATTGAGCACCAGCTTCTCCTGTCCCGGCTCCCGGGTTACATTGAAGGTGACGCTGTAGGCGCAGGGGTACAGGTTCATCTCATGAAGGTCCTGATGCACATAGAGGTTTGTCATGATCCTGCGGCTGTAGGGATTGTGTTTCAGATCGTAGAGTACCCGGTCTACCTGATCCATCATTCCCTCCTTGTACTGGTGCTTCACCTGCATCTGGTATCCATAGGCTTTCCCGATACTGCCGTTTTCATCCGCCCAGCTGTCCCAGATGTGGCTGTGAAGATCATGGATATTGTTGGACTTCTTCTGCCAGATCCACAAAATCTCATCCATGGCGCTCTTCAGGGCCGTCTTTCTCAGGGTAAGGGCCGGGAATTCCTTTCTCAGGTCATAGCGGTTTACCACTCCGAATTTCTTAATGGTGTAGGCGGCGGTGCCGTCCTCCCATCTGGGCCGCACCTTCTCTCCCTCTGTGCTGGTGCCGTTCTCCATAATATCGTTACACATTTGAATAAACAGCTGGTCTGCGTAGCTCATCTCCATCCGCTCCTTTCCGGTCTTTAAGTTGTCAGGCGGGCAAGGCTGGTATCCTCCGCGAAGCCTGCCGCATTGTACAAAAACAATACGTCGGTGTAATCTTTTCCCTCCATAAACTGTTCCAAGCTGTCATTAAAATACCGCAGGTCCAGCATATCTACCTGATCAAACAG
>DBFBJF010000047.1:0-6248 GCA_048203265.1 Candidatus Merdiplasma sp. | reverse complement strand
GCACGGTGGGAGCGATCTGCAGAGTCTCCTGGTTGGAGGTGCCTCCCCATACCACCTTGTCTTTCTCTATGAGGCCCAGAATTCGCTGGAAATGTTTTTGATTGATGATGTGACCGTAATTTTCATTGGACAGAGGATTCTCGCCGAACTGAATCCGGATCTGGGCGGTAAGCTGGCGAATCAGCTCCTCCTTCACCGCTTCATCGCAGAGGATATAATCCGGTGCCACGCAGGTCTGTCCGCAGTTTAAATATTTTCCGAAGACGATTCGTCTGGCCGCCAGCTTCAGATTGGCGGTTTTGTCCACGATACAGGGGCTCTTTCCCCCAAGCTCCAGGGTAACGGGAGTCAGGTGAGGGGCGGCCTGGCGCAGCACTTCTTTTCCCACAGCCTGGCTTCCGGTGAAAAAGATGTAATCAAATTTCTGGGAGAGAAGGAACTGGTTTTCCTGGCGCCCTCCCTGAATCACAGCCACATACCGGGGATCGAAACATTCGGAGATGATCTGCTCGATGACGCGGCTGGTGGCGGGAGAGTAGGCGCTGGGTTTGATCAGGGCGGTATTTCCCGCGGCCAGGGCATCCACCAGGGGATCCAGGGTCAGCATGAAGGGATAGTTCCAGGGGCTCATAATCAGCACGGTCCCGTAGGGGGAGGGCTTGCGGTAGCTTCTGGAAACATACTGGGCCAGCGGGGTTCTCACCCGGCGTTCCCTGGCGTATCGGGGAAGATGGCGGATCATGTGGGAGAGCTCAGAGAGTACCAGTCCCGTTTCGCACATATAGCTCTCCATATTGCTTTTGCCCAAATCCTGGCGCAGAGCATCGTGAATCTGTGCTTCATGGCTGAGGATGGCGGACTTCAGCTTCCGAAGGGCCTGCAGCCGGCTGGCCGCCGGAAGTGTGGCCCCTGTGGCGAAAAACTTCTGCTGCTCCTGGATGATCTGGCGGATTTCCTGTTCGTTCATACGGATGCCTCCTTTACAAAGGGACGATAAAACTGCTCCAGCTCTCGGCGGCTCATCAGCTTGGGAACCGGGTAGAGGGGATTGGCCTCCTGGGCGGCAAAGTAGGCCAGCCGGGGAATATCTTTGGCGTTGACCCGGATGGAGGAGTCTTTCAGTCCAAATTCTTGTTTCATATCTTTGATCGCCTGGATAAAGAGGGCAGCGCCCTCCTCATGGCTGACAGTCTCGTCACACAGCCCAGCCGCCACTGCCAGATCGTGGAGTTTTTTATGGGCGGAGGGGCCGTAGGCCTCCAGCACGTAGGGGAGCAGTACAGCATTGGCCAGGCCGTGGGGCGTGCCATACCGTCCGCCCAGGGAGTGGGCCACCGCATGGACATATCCCACATAAGATACCGTGAAGGCGCTTCCAGCCAGATAGGCGGCGTGGAGCATATTCCTTCGCGCTTCCAGATTGCTTCCGTCATGGTAAGCAGTGCTCAGATTCTCAAAAATCAGTGATACGGCTGTCAGCGCATCCTCCCTGGTCTGCTTAGTGGTGGATCTTCCTATGTAGGCTTCCACCGCATGGGTCAGGGCATCCATCCCCGTGGAGGCCGTGAGGGAAGGCGGCAGAGAGCAGGTAATCTGGGGATCCAGCACTGCGTATCTGGGAATGAGACAAAAGTCATTGATGGGATACTTGTGATGGCTTTTGGGATCCGTGATCACAGCTGCCAGGGTGGTTTCACTGCCGGTGCCGGCGGTGGTGGGGATGGCGATGAGGGTGGGCAGTTTCTTGTGGATCTTCAGAAGCCCCTTCATTTTTGCCAGACTCTGGCGGGGCTTAGCGATTCTGGCGCCGCAGCCCTTGGCGCAGTCAATGGAGGAACCTCCTCCCAGGGCGATGATGGCCTGACACCCCTCCTGGAGATACAGATCCTTTGCCTCCTCCACGTTGGGAACCGTGGGGTTGGCGGTGGTCTTGTCATAGACTGCGCAGCGAATGTCTGCGTTCGCCAGCAGCTCCTCCAGGGGACGGGTCAGACCGGCGCCCCGGATGCCTGCGTCCGTCACCAGGAGGACGGAGGAAATCTTTTTTTCCTGGAGCATGGAAATCAGATTGGGGAAGCCCTCGATAATTTCAGGTTTGCGGTAGGGAAGTACCGGAATGGCCGCCCGGAAGGCGGTCTGAAAGATCCGGCAGTAGATACGTTTGAATATCAGCATGGCAGAGATCCTTTCTTCGCTTTCTTTTGCTGTTACTATTCACAGTAACCTTTTGCTTACATAAATAAAGGTTCAAAAACAGAACAAGTTCAAAACAGAACCACTATACCATCTGATTTTTTGCTTGTCAACGGGGCGGAGGGCTCATGGCGTTACTATTCACAGCTTTCCCGCCCCCATGGCGCAAAAAGGCTGCTGCAATCGCTTGCGGCAGCCTTTAGGTCATTTATTTTATTCAGCAGCCTCGGTGGCTTCCTCAGCGGCCTCCGTCACAGCCTCGGTGTCAGCTTCCGCCTCGGTGGTGTCTTCAGCAGCATCCTCGCTGTCCTCAAAGGGGATCACAGCTCCATCGTAGGTGGTGTTGATAAAGTCTTTGATCTCATCAGATTTCAGAACTTCCACCAGGGTCTTGATGGAATCCAGATTTTCATTGCCCTCTTTGACCGCGATGACATTTACGTAGGTCTGAGCGGCCTCAGAGTCAGAGGTCTCATAAGCGATGGCGTCGTTGGCCACAGAATAACCAGCCTGAAGCGCATAGTTTCCATTCAGCACGATGAAAGCGGTCTCCTCCGCCACCCGGGCTACCTGCTCGGCGGCCAGTTCCACGATCTCTACGTTGTAGGGATTCTCGGTGATGTCGTTGACGGTGGCTTCCAGGCCAACGCCGTCCTTCAGGGTGATGATGCCGTTGTCCTGAAGCAGAAGCAGGGCTCTGGCCTCGTTGGTGGTATCGTTGGGAACGGCGATGGTATCGCCCTCAGCGATGTCATCCAGGCTGTCCTTGGTTCCGGGATAGATGCCGAAGGGCTCATAGTGGATGCCACCGGCATTGACCAGATGGGTTCCCCGCTCCTCATTGAAGCTGTTCAGATAGGGGATGTGCTGGAAATAGTTGGCGTCAAACTCGCCGCTCTCCACCACCTCGTTGGGCATAATGTAATCGTCAAAAACCGTAATTTCCAGATCGTAACCTTTCTCTGCCATGAGAGGCACGGCCTGCTCTAAGATCTCCGCATGGGGAGTGGCGGAGGCGGCCACGGTAATGGTGGTATCCTCCTCAGCAAAGGCGGTCACGCCAAGTACGTTCAGCGCCAGGGCGCCGGTAATCAGTGCAGCAGTTAATTTTTTCATAATACACTTCCTCCGTAATATTAATTTGATGGTGTTACTTTCTTTTATCTAAACGGTTGGCAATGGCCATGCCCACCGTTTGGAACAACTGAAACAGAAGAACCAGCAGAACCACGGTCACAATCATGATGTCGGTCTGCCAGCGGTGATAGCCGTACCGGACGGCGATATCTCCCAGACCTCCGGCTCCCAGGGTTCCGGCCATAGCAGTATAGCCCAGGATCGTTCCGATGGCAATGGTAGCATTTGTCATCAGGGAGGTTCTGGCCTCCACCAGGATCACATGGAAGATGATGGTGAAGGTGCCGGCCCCCATGGAGCGGGCCGCCTCAATGACGCCTGCGTCCACCTCCTTCAGGGAGGACTCCACCATTCTGGCGATAAAGGGAGCCGCAGCCACCGTCAGAGAGACGATAGCCGCCGTGGGGCCGTAGCTCTTGCCCACCACCGCCCGGGTGAAGGGGATGAGCAGGATCAGCAAAATCAGGAAGGGGATGCTTCGCACGATGTTGGCGATCACATCCAGAATCTTATACAGTACCGCGTTGGGCTTCAGCCCGTCCTTGTCTGAGATGGTCAGCAGAATGCCCATGGGCAGGCCGATCACATAGCCCAGAAACGTGGACGCCAGGGTCATATACAGGGTCTCTCCGATCCCGGCGATTATCATATTAATTACTTCACTGCTCCACATCGTCCATTACCTCCCCCACAGACAGACCGCGGTCCATCAGATATTGTTTCATTGCCTCCACATTGGGGCTGTCCGGTACAAATTCCAGGATCATCTCGCCCTTGGCCACGCCGCCTACATTTTTCGTGTCCGCTTTGAGGATGTTCACCGGTTCGTGGAAGGTGAGCACCAGGTTGGCGATCACCGGCTCAAACGCGGAGTTCTCTGTGAACACAATGCGGATGATCTGGCCGCTGCGGATCTTGGAGCGGGTGGCGCCATCCACCCTGGCCTCCGGCATATCGGAGCTGGTGTCCTTCAGGATCAGTTCTTTTGCCGCCGCGGACTTCGGATGATTGAAAATTTCGGAAACCAGTCCCTGCTCTGCCACTTCACCGCCGCTTAGGATGGCTACGTGGCTGCAGATTTTCCGGACCACCGCCATCTGGTGGGTGATGATCACAATGGTGATGCCAAACTGCTGGTTAATATCCTTCAGCAGATCCAAAATGGAAGAGGTAGTCTGGGGATCCAGAGCGCTGGTGGCCTCATCACACAGAAGGATCTTCGGATCCGAGGCCAGGGCCCGGGCGATGGCCACCCTCTGTTTCTGGCCGCCGGAGAGCTGGGCCGGGTAGGCTTTCTGCTTATCGGAAAGTCCTACGATTTCCAGCAGCTCCTGGGCCCTCCTGCGGGCCTCCGCCTTTTTCTTCCCCTGGATATAAAGGGGGAAACACACATTTTCCAGCACCGTTTTCTGCATCAGCAGGTTAAAACTCTGGAAAATCATGCCGATGTCCCTGCGCTGACGGCGCAGCTCCTGCTCCGTGAAATCTCCCAGCGCTTTTCCGTTGATCAGTACCCGTCCCTGGGAGGGTACCTCCAGATAATTCATACAGCGCACCAGCGTGCTCTTTCCGGCTCCGGACATTCCGATGATGCCGAAAATGTCTCCGGATTCTATGGAGAGGCTGATATCCTTCAGGGCCTCCACCGTTCCATCCTTGCTTGTAAATGTTTTTGATAAATGTTCTATTACGATCTCAGACATGTCGATCCCTTTCTTATCTCATGTTTGATGGGATAGTGGTACTATACCACCTTTTGATAGAATAGCGCTAATTCGAAAAAAATACAACTGGCTATAGTTAAAAACTATAACAAGTTGTATAAAACAAAATTTCTCTCATTTGAACTGTACTTCGGGCCGTTCAGTCCACGGACAGATCTTTGTATTTTAAAATCTCCTCCAGATACTTCTGACCCAGGGGACTGATGGTAGCCCCCTTACGCACCAGGTAGCCGATGGTCATCCGCTCCCCGGATTTGAGCCGCACGGCGCAGAAGTCCGTGCCGTTGAGCTTTTCGCAGATCAGGCCGCAGCACAGGGTGTAGCCGTTGAGGCCCACCATCAGATTCAGGAAGGTGGCCCGGTCGCTGGCCTTGATCAGCCGCTTGTACTCATAGGTGCTGAGCACCTCCTCGGCAAAGTAGAAGGAGTTGTTGCTGCCTTGATCAAAGGATAAGCAGGGGTAATCGTCCAGCTCCTCCAGAGCGATGGCTTCCCGGTCTGCCAGAGGATGTCCCTTCCACATATAGACGTAGACGCCGCACTGGAGCAGTTCGTGAAATTCCAGGTTGGACTGGTGGAAGAGCTTAGTGAGTACTTTGCGGTTGAAATCATTGACGTAGAGAATGCCGATCTCGCTCTTAAAATTTTTCACATCCTCGATGATGTCATAGGTTTTGGTCTCATAGACCGCGAACTCATATTCGTCCATGCCAAACTGCTTCACCATCTCCACGAAGGCGTTGACGGCGAAGGTGTAGTGCTGCATGGACACACTGAAGCGCTTTTTGGGCTGCTCCTTGGCGATATATTTTGCCTCGATCAGCTGGTACTGCTCCACCACCTGCCGGGCATATCCCATAAATTCTTCCCCCTCCGGCGTCAGAAAGATGCCCCGGTTGGTGCGCCGGAACAGTTCCACGCCGATCTCCTCCTCCAGTTCCCGGATGGCGGTGGAGAGGCTGGGCTGGGAGATAAACAGAGTGCGGGCGGCTTCATTCATGGAGCTGGCGCTGGCCACCGTGATGGCGTAGCGAAGTTGTGTCAATGTCATGGCAGACACCAATCCTTTCTGTTATCACAGGTTTTCCCGGATCTTGATGGCAGCGTCCACATAGTAGATTTCCTGCTCCGGCGGGTTCCCGGTGGTGAGATAATCGAAGAGCAGCTCCAGGGGCAGGCTGCCCTGTCTGCGGG
>DBFBJF010000046.1:0-3864 GCA_048203265.1 Candidatus Merdiplasma sp. | reverse complement strand
CCGTACTGTAGAGGTAAAAATCATTACTTCTGGTCACATTCATACTGCCCTGCCGCACATAAGAAGCCGCCCGATCCTGTTTTCGCACAGTTTTCAGCTTTCTTCTCATATTTCCGGTCACCAGTAATCCTGCCACAAGCCCCACAGCAAGAGCGATCAGCAGGTTTATCCCAACCGCAAAAGGCTCATCCGGAAGGTTTTCCACATCGTATGGCTCTGCCTCATCTGCCTGCGTGATAAAATCATCGCATTCCGTGGCAAACTTATGAAACGCTTCGTTATAATCACCGTCACTTAAATAAGGCTTCACCTGATCCATGATGTAGGACTGTCCGGCATCCGTAAACACTTCTATCGCATATCCGTGTGTTGCAATGGCCCAGTTACGGTCTCCCATATCCAACAGGAATAAAATACCGTCACCATTTTCCCCCTGTCCATATCCATGGTCAATAAAATAATCCTCCGCATACGCCTGGGCTGTTTTTCCCTCAAGACTGTTAACAGTAACGACCACAACATCTACCTGATCCCGCTCACTGATCTCATCCAGAGTACTGCTCAGGCTCTCCTGCTGCTCTGCATCCAGAAGTCCCGCCTGGTCATCCAGACGGCTTACGGTGCCTGCCCATACTGGAAAAGCACATGCCAGACACAAAAGGATCGATATCAAAAATACAGATATTCTTTTTTTCATGGCATCCACCTCCCTACAAAGCCCAGATCAGATACAGGATAATATAAGTGATCACCCCCACGACCCCCGTTGTTCCCAGGAACCATCGTGCAAAAGCGTTCTTGTCTGTAGGCAGATTTCCCACAAATTTCCCTGTCTGACCATTCATGGCAAATATGTAATTATCACCCTTCCACTTCGTCTGCAGGATCCATACGGGATATAACGCATATTTCGTTGTCCCGTTATGAAGCCGGATACTGGTATTCTCCGGTACCACACTGGCGTATCCTCTCACCGTATCCCGGAATGCAGCCTCTGTGCTGCGGCGGATACGCTCATTGGCACGTTCCTCACACTCGCTGGCTGTCACATCATATTTATCTGCAAAATATCCAGCCAGATACGCAGTCTGAAAATCCACCGCTTCTTTGAAATCAAAAGGCTCTATAGACTCCATCAGATCATTTTCCATGCTGGCAGAGCCATCCACCGGTACATGATCAAAACCAAGAGAACCACTTCTGTGTACTGCATAATAGCTGGTCTCCGTATAATCATAATCACTATCGCTCCAGAACCGGGTCTTTGTTGCACGGTAACGGATATCTGCGTCTGCGTCTGTGTCATACAGCCAAAACGGAACGTAGATGCCCTTAACCTCGCTGATATGATTCTCTGACTTAAATGCTTTCGGCAAAAGTCTCTTACCGGTAAGATGCTTTTTCAGCCTCTCCTTTGCCGCTTTCTTGTCCAGCTTAAACGGGATCACATAATCCGGCTTCAGTGCACCGGACAGCTGCCCGGTCATTACCACCGGACTTCCGCAAAACGGGCAGGCCGTTGCTGCCGTGTTGGCATCTCCCACGATCTCACCGCCACAGGACTTGCACACATAGGTACGCAGCCCCTCACTCTCCCCGTCCTGCCACTCACTGCCGGCCTCATCCGACCAGCTCATATCCTCAGGCTGCTCTTCCTCCACAGTCTGGGCATATTCCGATAACGTCCCGACATCAAACTCCGTATCACAAAACGGACACTTCATCTTCTGCACAGAACTGTCAAACTCTATGGAGCCACCACAGCACGGACACTTAAACTCCTGCATCTTCGCCATATATTCACCTCACTTCATCATTCTGTATCCAACAACCGGCAGGAGTTACCTTGCATTTTGCTCCTGACCATCTCTCTTTCTGATCTATACTGCATCCTCCGGTCCGAACGGATCACCGCACTCCGGGCAGAATTTCGGTGGATTCTCCGGATCTGCCGGTTCCCATCCGCACCTGCTGCAACGATACTGCATCTTCTTCTCCGGCTTCTTCGCTCCGCAGTTCATACAGAACTTTCCTTTATTCACCGTACCGCAGGAACAGGTCCAGCTGTCCTCCACCGGACGCGATGCACCACACTCCGGACAGAATTTCCCCGAAGAAACCGCACCACAACTGCAGGTCCAGGAACCAGCTGCAGCCGCAGCCCCTGCTCCGTTCCCTGCTGGCGAAACCGGCTGCGCTGCCTGCTGCTGTACACTCTGCTGCTGCGCCTGCTGCTTCTGGCCCATCTCAAACAACTGCTGCGCATTCAGACCACCTGCATTAGCAGCCATACCCATGCCCATAAAGCCAGTCATAGCCCCTGCTGAATTAGAAGCCGCAGCCTTCATAGCATCCGCCTGGGCCCCGGTCAGAGTAGCCGCAGCCATAGCAGGATCACGCATCATAGCCGTACGCTGAGCCTGCTTGATCATCTCGGCATCCTCATCCGGCAATGTCACAGAACCAAGTGCCACACTGACCACCTTAAGCCCACGAAGCTCCTCCCACTTGGCAGAAAGCACCTCATTCATGGCATTCTCCAGCTCCGTATTATAAGTCACGATCTGATTCGGACGCAACTCCAGCTCCGAAAGCCTTCCGAAAGCAGGCTGCAGCGCACTGATAAACTCCGCCTTCAGCTGTCCGTCCAGCTCCTCTCTGGTATACTCCCGCTCCACATTTCCACACACATTCGTATAAAAAAGAAGGGGATCCGCGATCCTGTAGGAATAAACACCATGACACCTCACAGCCACATCCACATCCAGCCCGATTCTGGAATCCACAACCCGGAACGGGATCGGATTAGCAGTACCAAACTTGTTATCCACAAGCTCCTTGGTATTAAAATAATACACCCTCTGATCCTTACCCGTATCACCGCCAAAAGCAAACCTCTTCCCGATCGTATCAAAGGTCTTCCTGATTCCGTCACCCAGACTACCTGAAAAAATACTCGGCTCCGTAGAAGCATCATACGTATACTCTCCCGGATCCGCACAAACCTCAACAACCTTTCCCTGCTCCACGATCATCATACACTGACCATCCGCCACAGCGATCCCGCTGCCGCTGGAAATGATATTATCACTCCCATGCTTATTGGAAGACCTGGAAGAAGACCTCTTCGTCCCCTTCACAACCATCACTTCTTTATCCATAGCCTCACAGTAAAAAAACTCCTTCCACTGATCCGCCAACGTACCACCCGCTGCACCCACAGCCGCTCTGATAAGACCCATAAATCCAACCCCTTTCTGAAAATTCATTCTTATTTACAATTTTACGATATTCCAAAGCTATCGTCACTCTCATTTCTGATAGTAACATCATTATTACACGAATTTTACCAAAAATCCACTTATTTCTATACAATATTACAATTGTCATATTCCCATCACATCCACAATTGTAGGCATATCCACACAGTCCATCCGCGCTGGCATCAAAGGCTATTCTAGGCACATCCACACAGTCCATCTGCGCTGGCATCAAAGGCTATTCTCCCATCACATCCGCAATTCTAGGCACATCCGCAATCCAGGCTGACAGCGCAGCGCCTCAGCCGTCCCCCCAACCAAACACAAACTCAGCCATTGCAGTCGTCCAGCGCAGCGCTGACGACCCACAACCAACCGTCAAACGACACTATTTCTCACCGGAAGCACCAGCCGGGGAAGGGGATGCTGGATGGCTCTGCTTCTGCAGGAGGGGAGCTGATTCTTGGACGGCGGGAATCTGCGTTGTTTTTCAAAAGTCCGAACTCGCGGCCTGCTGCCGCTCAGACAGCGGACTTTTGAAAAACAACGCAGATTCCCGCCGTCCAAGAATCAGCTCCCCTCCTGCAGAAGCAGAGCCATCCAG
>DBFBJF010000045.1:0-3027 GCA_048203265.1 Candidatus Merdiplasma sp. | reverse complement strand
GGAATGTGTGGTGTTGGCAGTTATGGTCAGGTTCAGGGCATCCCCTCCTTCATCACAACTGTCTTTTCATTCGCCACAAATGAGCCGCAGTCATGATGTAATTTTCGGTGGTGTAATCCACCCTTTATAAATTACATCATGATAGAAACAATGGTTACTCTTCACAGCCGTTTCAGAATTGCCGGCGGCCGTAAATGGTAACAAACAATAGGAGGAGAAACGGTATGAAACAGAATTACAGATATACCATGTACGCGTGCTTTATCGCCTATATTACCCAGGCTATGATCGGGATTTATGTTCCGCTGCTTTTTGTCACGTTCCAGGACAGCTACGGGATCTCCCTGGCGAAGATTACATCCATGGTGACCCTGAATTTTGCCCTGCAGCTCCTGACAGACTGGGTGGCTGCGCTGTATGCGGACAGGCTGGGGTATCGCTTCTGCTCAGTGCTGGCCCACATGCTGGCCGCCGGGGGGCTGATCGGACTGGCGGTGTTGCCGGAGCTTATGGCAGACCCCTTTCTCGGCCTTCTGAGCGCCGGAATGGTTTACTCGGTGGGAGGCGGCCTGTTGGAGGTGCTGATCAGCCCCATTGTGGAGGCCTGCCCCAGCGACAACAAAGAAGCGGCCATGAGCCTCCTTCATTCTTTTTACTGCTGGGGAGGTGTGGGGATCGTGCTGTTTTCCACCATATTCTTTGCCCTCTTTGGTACGGAGAACTGGAAAATACTGACCATCCTGTGGGCGCTGATTCCCATAGCCAACGCCCTGCTGTTTGCCAGGGTACCCATTGCCAGTCTCAATGAGGAGGGGGAGCGGGGGCTTACCATCCGGGAGCTGCTGAAAAACAGGACTTTCTGGATGATGGCGGTGGTGATGATCTGCGCCGGAGCCAGCGAACAGTCCGTGGCCCAGTGGGCCTCCGCCTTTGCGGAGCGGGGGCTGGGCGTATCCAAAACCATCGGGGATCTGGCCGGGCCTATGATGTTTGCGGTGATGATGGGCAGCGCCCGCCTTCTGTACAGCAAATTCGGAGAGAAAATTGATCTGACAAGAGCAATCGTGGGCTGCGGTCTGCTCTGTGTCTTCAGCTATCTGATGATTTCCCTGTCGCCCCTCCCGGCACTTGGCCTGGTGGGCTGCGGTCTCTGCGGATTTTCGGTGGGAATTTTCTGGCCAGGCACCTTCAGTATCTCCGCGGTGAAGATCCGGCGGGGCGGTACGGCCATGTTCGCCCTTCTGGCGCTGGGGGGAGATGTGGGCTGCTGTGTGGGCCCCACTCTGGTGGGTGGCATTTCCGCGGCCTGCGGGAACAATCTGGCAGCGGGAATTCTGGCGGGCGTGGTTTTTCCTGTGGTGCTGATTACAGTCATGGCAGGTCAGAAAAGAGTGCAAAATGGTTAAGACAAAATGAAGAAACGAAGATACCTCTGGTAAAGCCAGAAAAGAAATGGTACAATAGAGGAAATGCGGCGGCGGGGACTTCCGCCGGGAAATATGAATAGATAACTGTGAGGAGAAAAAGATGGATTTAGTGACAGTAAGGGATTTATACCGAAACAGGGAAGAGTATATCGGAAAGGAGATCCAGGTGGGAGGCTGGGTGAGAAGCATCCGGGACTCCAAGACCTTCGGTTTTCTGGTGCTGCATGACGGCACCTTCTTTGAGACGCTGCAGGTCGTGTACAGCGATAAACTGGAGAATTTCGTGGAGATTTCCAAACTGAATGTGGGAGCGGCGGTGATCGTGAGAGGAACGCTGGTGGCCACGCCCCAGGCGAAGCAGCCTTTCGAGATCCAGGCGGAGGAAGTGACCGTGGAGGGAACCTCCACTCCGGATTACCCTATGCAGAAGAAGCGCCACAGCCTGGAGTTTCTGCGGACCGTGCCCCATCTGCGTCCCAGAACCAACACCTTCCAGGCAGTGTTCCGGGTGCGCTCTCTGGCGGCCTACGCCATCCACAAGTTTTTCCAGGAGAGAGGCTTTGTGTATGTGCACACTCCGCTGATCACCGGAAGCGACTGTGAGGGTGCGGGTGAGATGTTCCGGGTGACCACTCTGGATCTGAAGCATGTGCCTCTGGACCAGAAGGGTGAGGTGGACTTCACAAAAGACTTTTTCGGAAAGTCCACCAATCTGACGGTGAGCGGACAGCTGGACTGCGAATCCTACGCCCAGGCCTTCCGCAATGTATATACCTTCGGTCCCACCTTCCGGGCGGAGAATTCCAATACCACCCGCCATGCGGCGGAATTCTGGATGATTGAGCCGGAGATCTCCTTCGCGGATCTGAAGGATGATATGGTTCTGGCCGAGTCCATGCTGAAATATATCTTTGCCTATGTGATGGAGAACGCTCCGGAGGAGATGAATTTCTTTAACTCCTTTGTGGACAAGGGGCTGTTGGAGCGGCTGCGCCACGTGATGGAGTCGGATTTTGCCCATGTGACCTACACGGAGGCCGTGGAGATTCTGGAGAAAAATAACGATAAGTTTGAATATAAGGTTTCCTGGGGCTGTGATCTGCAGACAGAGCATGAGCGCTATCTCACAGAGCAGATTTTCAAGCGCCCGGTGTTTGTCACCGATTATCCCAAGGAGATCAAAGCTTTCTATATGAAATTGAATCCGGACGGGAAGACGGTGGCGGCCATGGACTGCCTGGTGCCCGGCATCGGCGAGATTATCGGCGGCAGCCAGAGGGAGGATGACTATGACCTGCTGGCGGGGCGGATCAAAGAGCTTGGCATGAATCCGGAGGAGTATCAATACTATATGGACTTGAGAAAATATGGAAGCACCCGCCATGCCGGGTTTGGCCTGGGATTTGAGCGGCTGGTTATGTACCTGACCGGCATGAGCAATATCCGGGACGTGATTCCCTACCCCAGAACAGTGGGAAACTGTGACTGAAGCGGGAGGATGACGATTTGACAAGAGCTGCCGCCGGGAAGCGGCAGCGGCAGATAAGGGGAGGTGGCGGTTTGTCCAGATACGCAGACAATAATCGCAGAGAGGGAAAGA
>DBFBJF010000044.1:0-16321 GCA_048203265.1 Candidatus Merdiplasma sp. | reverse complement strand
CCTGCTCATGGGTTCCTTTTCATATACGTGTTCCCGGCCCGCTATCTGACACAGCCCGGACATCAGTTCCTGATTCATATATTCGTCTCCACTTTTCTATGATTTTCCGTTACTATTCACAGCCGTTTCAGAATTGACAGCAGGGGCGGCTGTGAATAGTAACAATTTTCCTGCCATTTTGCCCGCGTCACAGCAGAATACCGCACTGTCGGATGCTGTCCACTGCCTCCTGAAGTTTTCTGGGGGGCAGCACCAGGGCAAACCGCACATATCCTTCTCCCAGACTGCCAAAACTGCTGCCCGGGGTGCAGATCACGCCGGAACGCTCCATCAGTTCCAGGCAGAAGGCCTCCGAATTGGAAAAGCGCTCCGGAAGCGGCGCCCACACAAACATGGTTCCCTCGCTGTCCGGCACGTTCCAGCCAATACTCCTGAGTCCCTGGCACAGCACCTGATTTCTTACCTCATACTCCTGACACTGAGCGATCACCTGCTCCTCCGGTTCGGTCAGGGCGGCGATGGCTCCGTACTGTACCGGCAGAAAGATTCCGTAGTCGATCTGGGAGCGGATAGTCCGGAACTTGCTGATAATCTCCCGATTGCCCACCGCGAAGGACATTCTGGCTCCCGTATAATTGTAGGACTTGGACAGGGAATAAAACTCAATGCCCACTTCCTTGGCCCCCTCAAAGGCCAGGAAGGAACCTCCCCGCTTTCCGCCGAACACAATGTCGGAGTAAGCGTTGTCATGGATAATGACGATCTGATACTTTTTGGCAAAGGCGATCAGCTCCCGGTAAAAGCTGTCCGGGGCCACTTTGCACACCGGATTGCCCGGATAATTTACTATCATAAACTTGGCCTTGCGGGCAATGTCCTCCGGAATCTCGCTCAAGTTAGGCAGGAAACCGTTCTCCGCCCGGAGCGGGTACTCCCACACCGCCGCATCGCACAGCAGGGGACCGATCTTAAATATGGGGTATCCGGGGTTGGGCACCAGCACCAGATCACCCGGATCGCACAGCGTCCAAGCGATGTGGGTCATTCCCTCCTGGGATCCATAGAGGGACATCACCTCGTCCCGTTCCAGGGTCACCCCGAATCTTCTCTTATAGAAGCTGCGCAGAGTATCAACCAACTCCGGCAGCTCCTTCAGGGAATACTTGTAGTTTTCCGGATTCAAGGCCGCCCTGGATACCGCCTCCATCACCCGCTGGGGAGGCCTGAAGTCAGGCGTACCCACAGACAGGTTATAAACCGCCCGTCCCTCTTTCTGCATTTTTTCCTTTAATTCATTCAGCCTTGTAAAAATACCGTCCTGAAACGCATTTGCTTTTTTGGAAAATTCCAGTCTCATTTTTCTCTCTGTTTCCTTTCTCGTCCTTGCCTCCAGAAGGCAGGTCAGTATAAAGAGTACTGCGCAGACAGCGCTTAATCCCGCACCCAGCCACAGTCCTCCCGGCGTGTAGGTCATAGATATCTCATGATCTCCCTCTGTCAGATCAATTCCCATGAGGGCGCCGCCGATGCTCACCGGTTTCACCGGCTGTCCGTCCACCAGCACCTCCCAGTTTTCACTGTAAGGAATGGTCAGCAGCATAGTTCCCGCGCTGTCCACATGGATGGTTCCCTGAAGTTTATTTCCATCGGCTGTCACATTCTCCAGTTGATTTCGGGCCAGGGCGTCCACTGCCGTCTGGTAGGCCTCATTGGCGCAGGTGTACACAATCGCCGTCTGGGTGGTTCCCTCATCCATGGTGACGGTAAACTCCGCCTCACTGTTGCCATCCATGGAATTGATCACGTAGAGGTGATCCGTGTAGGTATCGTAGGTCTTGGAGTACTCCGGCGTGGTCAGCTCCAGTTTATCCACCCGGTTGGGCAGGTACAGATACACCTGCTTGTCATCCGGTATATGGATGCCGTAGGTCTGGCCATCCTCCATATCAATGTAGCGGTCCAGCACATAGATAGGATCTCCGCCGGTGGCCAGCTGTACGAACTGGTTCTGCACATCCATGGGATTGCCCGCCGCAGTATCCCAGCTCTTGATGGCGGAATCCACCATGAAGCCGATGGACAGGGCATTATCGTTCTTGTACAGCACCAGGTTGTCATCCGCGTCCACCTGTTCAAACTGATAAAGGGTATCTCCATTTCCGTTTGATGAGAGCACATACTTGATGCCGAACACATCGTTCATCAGCTTCGTCACGCCGTTGTAACCATTCTTGTTGGTTCTTCCCTCGATGCCCAGCCGGTCGCACAGCTGAGTGGTGGAGGCAGGCATGGTGGAATTGAACATCACCAAAGCATGGCCTCCCGCAAACATGGTCACATTTCTCATCCGCTGGCTGTCAATCTCGCTGCGGTAAAAGGTGTCATCCCCCTGGGCTGCCATCAGCGTCTTGTAGGATGCCTGGTCAGCCAGATAAATGCTCCGGGTCACATCCCCGTTGCAGGTGATCCCGTAGGCACCGTGGGCCGCCGCCTCAACCAGCATCACGCCTCCAAGCAGGCAGCAGGTCAACGTCTCTCTCTGCCTCCACAGCCGGACAATCAGCAGAAGATTGGTATAGATCAGCAGAAGTCCCATGGTCAGCAGGTACACGTAGGCCTCCAGATCTCCCAGCCTCAGCACAAGAGCCAGCACCGCGAAGGCAATGGGCAGAGCTCCCGACACCAGGATTTTCCACACCGCCATCTTCCTCAGGTCCTTCAGCACATCGTAGCCCATGGTCAGCAGCAGGGCGATGTAGATGAAAGCAAATCGGTTTGGCAGCCCGTTCTGCACATGAAAGCCATGCCAGATATAGTTCAGGACATTCATGGAAAAGCTGAGCAGCAAGAATGCCGCCAGCACCAGTTTCCCGATCCTCTCCCTCAGCCGGATTTTCGTATCCAGCAGATACAGCACG
Source organism: Candidatus Merdiplasma sp. (assembly GCA_048203265.1). Lineage (GTDB taxonomy): Bacteria > Bacillota > Clostridia > Lachnospirales > Lachnospiraceae > Merdiplasma. The sequence continues at coordinate 13,403 of DBFBJF010000044.1, read as the reverse complement.
GTCAAAATCAGCACAATCACGCCGCAGTAGGCATTCAGCCCCACCTGGGTGTTGGATATATTGATGGGTTCCTGCCCCGCAAAGTGGGCCAGCATCATATCAATAAAATTGGTGTAAAACCGTATGGTGGACGGGAAACTGTTGTTCAGCATGGATTCGGAGGTGGACAGGGCCATATAGGCCGGCACCAGAATCACCGAGGCCATGCCCCCCGCAAGCAGGGAAAACCATCCGAAGCGCAGGCAGCGCGCCAAGAACTTCTTTACCGTCATCCCTCTGGCGGCCGCCATGCACACCACCAGATAGAGGCAGGAGAAAATGCACAGCATGAAACCGATGTAATAGTTGCACCAGAGCCCGTAAAACAGAGATAGTCCGTAGAGCCTGCCTCCCTTTCCCCGGACAATACGCTCAATCCCCAGCATAATCAAGGGCAGCATGGCAATGCTGTCCAGCCACATCAGATTAAAATAGTATCCAATGATAAAATTGCTCAGGGCAAACATGGAACCGAACACCAGCGGCAAAAATTTCCTGCCCTGGTCCCTCTTGTGCAGATACCAGGAAAAGGTGCCGCCGCACAGGCCGATCTTCACCAGGATCAGCAGATCCATCATGTCCGCCACATTGGCCGTGGGAACCAGCGCCAGTACAAAGTTCAGAGGGCTCGCCATATAGTAGGCAAAGGTCGCCCAGAAATCATATCCCAGTCCCCCGGAAAAAGAGTAGAGCAGGGACTCGTGGTTTACCAGCTTCTCGTGCAGATCAGTGTAGAACGGGAGATACTGATGAAGGGAATCGATGATCAGCACCGTTCCATCCCCAAAAGGCCACACACCGATGATGATAAAGCCCACCAGGGTCACCAGCGCCGGTATCAGAAATCCCATTCCAAAATAAAATCGGCTCTTTCTGCGAGCCAGCCGTGCCGCCCGCGTCGGTTTTTGTTTGCGTCTCAGAACGTTCATGTTTCCATTACCCCTTGTATCATTTGCTTGACAAGCATCTTAAACGAATTTCAAACCGGAAGCTCACGGTTCAGGCAGAAGGAATAAATCAGCTTTTCTTTTACCCGTTTTCCCGTCAGGCGCTCCAGCGCCATCTGATAGTAATCCAGCTGTATCCGATATTTCTCTGTCAGGCGCTCCGGCTGATCCTCCGGGACAAAGTCAGTCTTATAATCCACCAGCACGATCTCCTCTCCCTCATAAAAGAAGGCATCGATAATGCCCTGAATCAGCACCTGCTCTCCCGTATCCCATTCCGGTCGGATCGTTCCCGCATCCACACCCAGCACAAAAGGCTGCTCCCGGCAAAGTTTCCCTTCCCTGGCCGCTGCCTGCATCCGCACAGCCAGCGGGGACGCCAGAAAACGCCCGATTTTCTCTCTGGAAATCCAGCCGGATTCGTCTCTATGGATTTTACCACAATTCACCATGGTTTCCAACTGAGAATCCGTGAACTTTCGATGAAAATCAGCGGTAAAATCCATATTTTCCAGGAAACGGTGGTACACCGTGCCCCTGGCTGCTCCGCCCGTCTCCTCCTTTTCCTTCAGAAAACGGGGGATCAGCGGCACTGCCGCCGGCTCCTGGTACAGAGCGGCCGATGGAATCTCCTCCCGGTCCCACAGATGCTTTAAGTAGGACACCGTCACTTTTCCCGGTATCTCCCTGCTGGAGGCAAACGGATAGGAGGCGTGCAGCGTCTCCTCCAGATACTGGCAGGTATCTTCATCATAGACCCGCGTCAAGTCCAGATTTTCCAGCTCTTCCCCGGTCCGCGCCGCGGTCAGCCCTTCCAGAGCGCGTCTCTCTCTCCTTCTCCCGGAATCCTCCAGATAAATCCGGAACCCTCCGGGCAATCCCTCCACAGGGGAGGGGGCCGGCAGGGGCAGCTCCCGTTCCAGGAGGAACGCTCTGGCCGATGGATGGCGCAGAAGGGCTGGCATCACCCAGTCCAGATAGCTGGCCGCTCCGCTGAGGCAGGAGTAGGACAGTTTTTCCTCCTGTCTGCCCTGCTCCCTAATCCACTTTTTTCCAGCCCGCTCAAGATCCTTGACTCCTCCCATCAAAATCAACTTTTCCCTGGCCCTGGTCATGGCCACATAGAGCACCCGCAGCTCCTCCCCCAGATTCTCCTCCCGAATCTGTCGCCCGATCACCTTCTTGGGAAGCAGAGGCCGCTTCACCCGGCAGTTCCAATCCACCCGGTCACACCCGATTCCCAGGGAGGGGTGAAGCACCAGTCCGCCTCTGGAATCCTGCTGGTTAAAGGACTTTCCCATGCCGCACACCAACACGATGGGAAATTCCAGCCCCTTGCTCTTGTGGATGCTCATGATGCGAACCGCGTCCGCCAGTTCTCCGCTGGCGCTGGCCTCCCCATAATCAATCTCATATTTCTGCAGATTCTCAATATATCGTACAAAATGAAACAGTCCCCGGTAACTGGTGGCCTCATAAGCCGCCGCCTTCTCCACCAGCATATCCAGATTTGCTCTTCGCTGTGCTCCCCCCGGCATGGCTGACACATAGTCTCTGTAGCCGGTCGCCTCCAGGATGTTCCACAGCAGAAGATGCATGGGGGTATAGGGCAGCATGGCTCTTTGCTCCTCCATCTGCTTCCAGAACTGTTCCAGCTTTCTCCTAAGCTCCCCATCCGGGCCCTCATCCAACCGGGCCTCCCCCCTCGGAAGACCCCCGTCCTCCTGCTCTGCGTTCCACCGCAGATAGCGGACACAGCAGGTGTAAAAGTCCTCGCCGGGACTGTGAATGCGGAGTTTGGCCAGCTCCTCGTCCGTCAATCCGCCCAGGGGAGAGCGAAGAGCCGATGCCAGAGGAATGTCCTGCCGGGGGTTGTCCAGCACCCTCAGATACGCCAGCACCGTCTTCACCTCCAGAGCCGAAAAATATCCGGTTCCGGATCCGGTGTGAGCCGGAATCCCGCACTCCCCGAACACTTCCGTGAAGGTTTCCGCCCATCCGGCCATGGTTCGAAGCAAAACCACCACGTCCCCAAACCGTGCCGGGCGGTACGCTCCCTGCTCTTTGTCCCAGACTACTTCCCGGCCCACCATCTCCCGGATCCGGTCCGCGGCCGTCAAAGCCTCTCTGCGGCGCAGATCCCGCTCCCGGTCATCTGGCTCCTCATCCCCGGCTGCGTCCGGCTCTCCAGCCACCAGCCACAGCTCCGGCTCCAGAAACTCCTCCCGGCTCCCCGGTTCAAAGACAGCTCCCGGATACAGGGCCGCCTCCTCATCGTATTCCACCTCTCCCAGCTTCCTGGTCATAATCTGGCGAAACACCAGATTGACTCCATCCAAGATCTGGGATCTGCTGCGAAAATTTTTGTGCAGGTCAATTCTGCGGTTTTCCCCCTCCTGTCTGGTATAGCTGCGGTACTTTTCCATGAAAAGCTCCGGTCTCGCCAGTCGGAAGCGGTAAATGCTCTGCTTCACATCCCCCACCATAAACCGGTTGTGCCCATCCTGCCGTGAGACGCTGGAGAGAAGAAGCTCCTGCACCAGGTTACTGTCCTGGTACTCATCGATCATGACCTCCTCAAACTCTCCGGCATACTCCAGGGCCGTCTGTGTGGGACGAAGCGTTCCGTCCTCCTCACTCACCAGAATTTCCAGGGCATCGTGTTCCAGATCGGAAAAATCCACCAGATTTTTCTCGGCCTTTTTGGACTGGTACGCATTCTGAAATTCATCAGTGAGGCGAAGCAGTTCCGCAATCAGCGCTTTGCTTTCGCGGATGTCACGGACCGTCTGTTCCGGCTCCTCAAAGAAATAATCTTCCTGAATCTTTTTTATTTCTCCCTTTACCTGATCCCGTATCTCCTTTACCAGAGCCTTTTTGGTATCCGATACAGCGCCGTCCCGCTTTCTTGAAAGGGGCTGCCAGGAGATACCTTCCCGGAATACAGCGGCGTAATCCCCGTAGCTGCGGCAGTCCTCCAGCCTGGAAAGTATAGCCTGGTCGCTCTCCAGCGCCTCCTCATACATCCATGGGCCATCCGGCTCCCGGGTAATCTGCCCAGCCTGGCCGATCTGCTCTTTCATATCCTCCACCGTCATGGCAAGTTTCTGAAGCAAGCCTTCCATCCAGGGCGTCTCCTCCAGTCCGGACGCCTGTTCCAGCTCATAGGACTCCAGGCACTGCCTCCTCCAGCGTTCAGGCCAGGGATACCCCATGGAGAAATCATAAAACTGCAGAATCAAATCCTCCAGCTCCCCATCGGTGCGCCCCGGCGCGAAGCTCTCGGAAAAAGCCACAAACTCCGGACGCCTGTTCCGGTATTCCTCCTCCAGAAGATCCCGGAGCACATCCTGGCGCAGCAGCTTCAGCTCCCCCTCATCTCCGATGCGGAAGCCGGGGTCTAACTGTATCCGGTCAAAGTGGCTGCGAATCACATCCAGGCAAAAGCTGTGGATCGTGGTAATCTGGGCGTGGTGAATCAGGGTGGACTGGCGCTGCAGATGGATATTTTGTGGATTCTCCTCCAGCTTTTTCTCCAGTGCATCCCCGATCCGCTCCCTCATTTCAGCGGCAGCCGCATTGGTGAAGGTAACTACAAGAAGCCGGTCAATGTCCACCGGCTTCCTCTCGTCCATGATCCTGGAAACAATGCGCTCCACCAGCACGGCCGTCTTTCCAGACCCTGCCGCCGCGGACACCAGCATATTGCAGTCCCTCAGCTCAATGACCTGCTGCTGTTCCTTGGTCCATGTCATTCCCATATTCAGATCCCCAGTCCCCGGCACAGCTCATCCTTGGGCACGTAACCGATCACTTTTCCTGCCATCTTCCCGTCCCGGAACACCATCACCGTGGGAATACTAGCCACCTGAAACCGCATGGCCAGCGCCGGCTCATCGTCCACGTCCACCTTTCCGATCACCAGATCCTGCCGCTCCTGATCCAGCTCCTCCAGGATGGGGGCCAGCATACGGCAGGGACCGCACCAGGTAGCCCAAAAGTCCACCACCACCGGCTTGTCAGAGTTCTTAATGGTCCCATCAAAGGTTGCCTCCGTAAAATGTTTCATATCAGTTTGCCTCCTTTTCCTTATAATACAGCATACAGTGACAGTATCCCTCAAAATCCGGGTCAGCGATCTGTTCCCGGAATTCCTTGCAGATACATTTATTTTCCTCCGTCTTCTCCATCCGGCAGGGACAGTATCCTCCCTTTTTCTTCAGCCCCTCCCGGATTTGGGCCACCAGTTCTCTGTCTTCATTCAGTCTTACCGCCATTTTCCCCCTCCATTCACAGATAGTCCTTATCCACATCAATCACAGCAAAGTACTGATCCGATATTTTCTTTACCTCATTTTGAATGTAATCCCGCACCTGCTGGTCACTCATGGGATAATCGAAGGGCACCACCACGTCAAAAATCAGGTTGGTGTGGGTTTCCCCGTCCACCACCCGGAAATCATGGAAACTGACTTTTCCCTCCATTCCCGACACAATGGCCGCCACCTTCCGCCTTAGCTCTTTGGTCCGGACATCGTCCATAGATACCGGATCCATATGGATCACCGCCTCGCACTGAAGCTCAGATTTCAGCCGGTGCTCAATGTTATCGATCACATCATGCATCTTCACCACATCGCTCTTGGCCGGAACTTCCGCATGGACGGACAGCATCACCCGGCCCGGTCCGTAGTTGTGCACCACCAGGTCATGGAGACCGATGATCCCCTGGTCCCGGTAGCTGAGAATAATGTCTCTCACCTGCCGCACAAACTCAGGCTGGGGCGGCTGGCCCAGAAGGGGATTGATGGTCTCTTTGGCCGCGCTGATCCCCGCCATGAACACAAAAAGGGATACCAGTACACCGCAGTACCCATCGATCTTAAGGCCGGTAAAGTGGGCCAGCAGCGTGGTAGCAAGAACCACCGTAGTAGCCAGGCTGTCGCTGATGCTGTCCTTTGCCGTGGCGTCCATGGCAGCGCTGCCTATCTTCCTGGCCACTCTCCGGTTATACAGGCTCATATACAGCTTCACGCAGATAGAAGCCACTAAGATTCCAATCACCAGTGGGGTCGCCGTCACCTCCTCCGGGTGCAGGATCTTCTCCACGGAAGACTGCAGCAGTTCCACCGCCATCAACAAAATGATAAAGGCCACCATGAGCCCCGATATATACTCGATTCTGCCATGACCGAAAGGATGGGCAGGGTCCGGCTTCTGTCCCGCCATATGGAATCCCACCAGAGTAATCACAGAGGAACCGGCATCGGACAGGTTGTTGAAGGCATCGGCGGTGATAGCCACCGACCCGCTGAAAAATCCTGCCAAAAACTTTCCCAGGAACAGCAGCACATTCAGAAAAATTCCCACGCCGCCGCAAACCATCCCATAGCGCTGCCGCACCTGCGGATCTCCTGTGTTCTCATAATCTTTGATAAATAATCTGCTCAGTAGCGAAATCATTGTTCTCTCCTCTGTTTCTCTTCCTCGATTTTCTTCCAAACCTCATCCTTAGACATCTGGGAAAGTTCCCGGTAGGAAGCCCCCGGCATTCTGGCATCGAAACCGCACAGATCTGTAAAGGCGCAGTAGTCACAAGCCGTCTCCTGTTTTTTCCGGTAGGGCTTTGCCTGTATCCGTCCGGCCAGAATCTCCTTTCCCAGACACGCCAGCCTCTCCTGCACATAGCCGGACAGCTCCTCCAGCCTCTCCCGGCTGGCCACACTGGAGGCGGCCGCGCAGGAGCCATCCGTCTTTCTTCCCACCGGGATCACCTTGGAGGTCTTTTGAAATTCCCCGTCCAGACGGTCGATCACCTGGGGATCCTCATTGACGATCCCGTCAGGGCGCAATTTTTTGAGAATGGCATCGTTGATCTCCTCCGGAGTCTGCCCCTCCGCTCCCTCCACCAGGGGATCCTTCATCCGGTAATAGAAAATCCCCGCCGGCACCACATCCTTTCCCGGATGCAGCCTCCGCTCGATTTCCATCGCTGCATTTAAATATACCACCAACTGAAGCTGGAGTCCATAGTAAAGCGCCACCAGATCAAAAGAGGTGTTCCCCGATTTATAGTCTATCACCTTCACATAGACCGCCTCTTCTTCCTCGCACAGATCCACTCGGTCAATCCGTCCCTTCAGCCGCATCCGTTCCGTCTCTCCCAGTGCAATGTTCACCGCCTGAAGATCCTCCGTGGCCTGGAAGCCCACCTCAAAGCTGCTGGGCACAAACCGCCCCGCCCGCACCTGCTCATGGAGGGCCCAGACGGACCGGCGCAGGATCCGTTTTATGCGCTCTATCATATATTTATTTCTCGCGCTGTCAAAAAATACCCCTTCTCCATAATACTCCACAGTCTCGTTCACCGCTGCTTCCACCATCTCATCCCGCTCCCTTTGGGGAACAGTAAACCAGTTGTAGGGGCTCCGCTCCAACTTTCTGGAAAACAATTCCAGCGCACGATGGAAAATATTTCCGATGTCCACCGTGCGCACCTGATACTCCTCCCGCTCATTGAGCTGAAGTCCGTAGGCGGCAAAATGGGCGAAAGCGCAGGAGGCAAACTGTTCCAGTCGTGTGACGCTGTTCTCCAGCACTTCTCCGTACAGTTCCCGGGCCGTCCGCCTCTGCAGTCCCTCCTTTCCCATCACCAGGAAGGCTGCCTCCAGCAGTTTCCTGGTCTTCTGGCTGCTCTCCGCTCTTGCCAGAAAGTGGCGCAGCAGTTCCAGCGTTCTTGCATCCCCCTCCCCCTCCCGGAATCTTCTCAGGGCTTCCGCCAGATAGGAAAAGCCGGTGCGAAAAGAGGCAATCAAATTCAAGGCATCCTCCTGCTCCTGGTCCCGCACCGCAAGCTGGGGAAACAGCTTCCGTATCACATTGACCAGGTAGGAGGGACGCATGGCCTTTCCGTCCCCGCTGCTTTGACAGAAAGACAGATACAGGCTGTCCCGGGGCCTGGTGAGCGTCCGGTACAGATAAAACCGCTGCAGATAGCTCTCCTCCCGGGCAGTGGGGGCCAACCGAATGCCCTCCCGGGCCAGAAATTCCCGCTCTGTCTCAGAGACGATGCTGCCCTTTTCCTCTTTTTTGGGAATCCAGCCATCATTCAATCCCAGAAACAGGAGAACCCGGACATCACCAAGCCTGGTCCGCTTCATATCGCCCACATGCACCTGATCGATCCCCGGCGGGATCATCCCCACTCTGGCTTCGGAAAACCCGGCCTCCAGGATTTCCTCAAACTCCTTCCGGCTCACCGTTTCCTGGCCCAGAAGCTCCACCGCCTCATCCAGCAGCTCCACCACCGTGGCGTAGATCTGGGCGTACTCCTCCGCCTTATCCATTCTTCCCTGGCCGCGAAACAGCGTCTCCCAACTCTTAAGCTGGTCCTGAATGGCAAAGGAGGTGAGAAGGCCGTAGAGGGCTTCCCCATAGTCCCGAAGCTTTGCCCTGCCGGCGGACATTGTTTTGATCCAGCCGGAGAGTCTTCCCATCAGCCTGCTTCGAAGTTCCTCGCAGACGGCTGGCTCCTCCGGCTTCATGCGGTTCGTTCTCTGGACCCACTCCTGCTCCCACCGGTTCCTGCCCCGGATGCCAAGGGCCAGCGTGTAGTTTTCCAGCCGGTCGATTTCCTGCTGCTCCAGCCCGGCAAACCCGGTGCGCAGAAAACGGAACACACTGGTATAGGAAAAATTTTCATCCAGCAGGGCAAAGGCTCCCCGGATAAATTCCAGGCAGGGATTGAACAGAATTTGAACCGTCTGATCCACAAAGCAGGGAATCTCATACTCCTCAAAGATATTGCGCACATAACTCTCGTAGGCCTGCAGATCTCCGGCAATGACGCCGATCTCCCGGTAGCGGATTCCCTGTCGGCGCGCCATCCGGCTGATTTCGCTGGCAGCCAGGCGCACCTCCTCCATGGGATTTTTCGCCGTGCGAATTATAATCCGGGGCTCGCCCCCCTGCCAGGCCTGTTTCCTGCCGTAGCGGAAAAGACGGCTCTCCAGAAATCCCAGGCTGGGATTATCCCGGAAACGTCCGTTCTTTCCGTCCAGCACCACTGGCTCCAGCACCTGGGTTCCCGTCTCCTGGGCCAGGTCCAGCAGTCCCCGGATGGTCTTTTTGCTCAGATAGAACAGCTCATGCTCCTGCAGCCGGCCTTCCATCCGCTCCCCGTCCCCCAGCGTCACCGACACTCTGATCCGGGGAGACAGCGTCATCAGGGTTTTCAGCGCCCGCTCCTGTACCGGAGTAAAATCGGTAAAGCCGTCAAAGATCAGGCTGGTGCTCTTTAACATCCGGGAATCCGGGGCCGCCTGGCAAAACACGCCCAGCAGCTCCTCCGCCGTGATAAAGCGGTTCTGCCGGTATTCCTGAAACCCCTGCCACAGCACCCGCAGATCCCTCAGCTTATACTGCAGCTGGGGCTTTTTGGCCGCAATGGCAATCATCTCCTCCAGCTCATCCCCCGATATTTCGTACTGGGTCAGCTCCGAGAGCATGGATTTCACCTGGGAGAGGTAGCCCGGCTGGTTCAGCCGTTTTCCCATGATGCCCAGCTCCTCCCCCTTTCTGGAGGCCACCAGGCGCAGCATCAGGCTCTTTCCGGTCTCCGTCAGCACATCCGCCTGATCCGTCCCCGTCTCCTCAAATACGCGGTAAGCCAGCCGCTGAAAGCTGAGCACATCGATATTTAAAATCCCGCCCGCAGGGTGAAGCTTTACCAGCTCCCGCTGCGTCTCCATGGTAAACTGCTCCGGCACAATCACCGCATAGCGCTCCCGCGGGTGCTCCATGGCCTCCTGGATCACGGAGGAATACAGCCAGTGGGACTTTCCGCTCCCTGAGCCTCCCAGTATCAGCTGAAGCGACATGAACGTTCCTCCTTCTCTCCGGCCAGCAAAAGGAAGGTATCCGCCGTCCTCTCCAGCAACCGGTCATTGTACTCATACCCGTCCGTGTGAAGCCCGGGCCAGCTCTCCCCGGCGCCCACGCCAAAAAATAGTCCCGGGCAAGCCCTCTGATACCATCCGAAATCCTCAGACCAGCGCATGGGCTCCTTCAGTTCCTGCCAGTCTCTTCCTGCAAGAAGCCGCACCATCCGTTCATACAGCTCTGAATCATTGACCGTATCCGGGAACTCATCCAGGAAGGACACATCCAGCCCCAGTCCCAACTCCCGGCACCGGCTCTCCAGAAACTCCCGGATGCGCCGGGCCAGCAGCTCCAGGTCCTCCAGATAGTGGGCGCGGATGGTCAGAGAAATCTCACCGTTCCCGGCACAGATCCCATAATTTTTCTCCCCCATCCGGATCTCAATCACACTGGTCAGCACCATTCCACGGTACCCCGCCGCAGGCTCCGTCATGGAGGGCAAGGCACACAGCAGCTCCCCCAGCGTCCCCGCCGGGCTGACGCCAAGCTCCGGATAGGCGGCATGGGTCTGCCTGCCCTGCAGGCAAATCCGCATTCCCCGGGAGGCACAGGCGAATACCCCCGGACGCATTAGAATCTGCCCTTCCGGATACCCCGGAATATTATGGCATCCGTATATCGCCTGCACCTGGCTGCGGGCCAGCAGCTCCACGCACTGCCGGGCTCCCTGCCCGTTCTCCTCCGCCGGCTGCCAGAGCAGCACAATGTTTTTTCCTGTCCTCTTTCCCTCCAGCTCCAGGGCCACGCCGGCCAGGGCAGCGCTGTGGCCGTCATGGCCGCATCCATGGAAGGGGATCCCTCCGCTGTTTACGATGGCGTCCATATCGGCCCGAAAACAGATGGTGGTGTCCGCGCCCTCTTCCCGGTGAATTCCATAGAGAAAAGAGCCGCAGTCTGTCACCTGCATGGACGTGCGGCTCTCCAGGAATCCCCTGATCGTTTGAAGTGTTACTCTCTCCTGTCCCGATACCTCCGGACAGGAATGGAGCTTCCTTCGAAGCTCCCTGACCAATATATTGTTTTGTTGTCTCAATCCAATCCTTCCTGTCTCCTCCCCGCGGGGCTAATAAGCCTGGTATCCGTTGGGATTCAGGGCATATTCATACTGCTGCAGAAGGGATATATTGGCAAGCTCGTACTCGTTAAAAATGGAGGTGGAAAACTGGTCCGGCGTCATGGTGCCGTGATACCAGTCCTTGTTTCCAAAATAATCCCTCAGCTCCTGGGAGGTAAAAATGTATCCCCGGCGGGCATAGATCTCGTTCTTGGCGTAATTCAGCTGCTGCAGGGTGAGCCCAGCCACATCACTGTCCGTCAGGTAACGGATATTGCTGTCCCAGAAAATATAGTCTCCTGCGGCGGGGGTGTAGGTGCTGGCGGAGGCATAGGATCCAATGCCGCTGTAGCTGTAGCCATACTGGTCCAAAATATATCCTCCGCTCTGTCTGGCGTACTCCTCCTGCTGCAGCAAGGCCACATTGGCCGCCTCGTACTCGTTCAGAACGTTCTCGGAAAACTGCTCCGCCGGAATGGATCCCCAGTACCAGTTCTTCTGTTCAAAATAGCCGGCAAGCTCTTGGGATTGGAACAGCCGCCCATGACGGGCATAGATCTCATTTCTGGCATAGCACAGCTCCTGGAGGGAGAGCTGGACGATCTCCCCGGAGGAGAGATAACGCCGGTCGCTGTCATAGAAGATATAGCTGTCCGGATCCACATAATAGGTATCAGACCCATAGTTATAATTGTAGCTATCTGTCAGATACTGGTACACCACACTGTAGTCATAGTATTCGGAATCCAGCACATATCCCCCCAGATCGCTCTCCCGCTGAGAAAGCAGGGCCACGTTGGCCGTCTCATACACATTCAGCGTCTCCTCCGAAAATTCGGAGGGGGAGTAAATTCCCACATACCAATACTGCTGGTCAAAATAATTCTGCAGCTCCGCTGATTCAAAGGTTCTTCCGTTTCTGGCATAAATCTCATTTTTCGCGTAGCATACCGCCTGAACCGGCATATAGGAAATCTCCTCGTAGGTCAGATATTCCCAGGAACTGTCCGGCAAAATATAGCCGTAGGCCGTTTCCGCTCTGGCGGAAGCTGTTCCCGTCAGAACAGCGATAAAGAACACCGCCGTGAAAATCACTGTTCTCAGAGCCCAGACGCCTTCCGCCCGGCACCTGATCCCTCTCTCTTCCGTCACGCACATAAGAATCCCCCTTCCGCCCATTCGCGCTCTGATCTTATCATATCATTCTCTGCGGCGGATTACTATTTGATTTTCCCGCAAAAATTATGAAGGAATTCTTAAAAAACGATGCCAAAGTCCTGGGCTATCCTATGGAAACACGGATGAAGGCGTTTCCTTACGCTCCCAGCTGAGCCAGGCGCTCCCGCACCTGTTCCATCATCTTTTCGTATTTCTCCAGCTTTGCCCGCTCCTCCTCAATCTTGGACGCAGGAGCTCTGCTGATAAACTTCTCATTTCCCAGCATTCCGTGGGATCTGGCCAGTTCCTTCTCCAGGCGCTGCTCCTCTCCCTTCAGCCGGGCGATCTCCTTCTCCACATCCACCAGTTGGGCAAAGGGCATATAGATGGCCGCCTGATGGATCAGGGCCGACACCGCGTCTTCCGGAATGCCCGTCTTATCCGCCTGCACGGTCACCTGACTGGCGTATCCCAGCGTGGCAAAAAATACCTTGCCGTTCTCAAAGATGTCCCGGATCTCCGGTTTCCCGGAAACCACATACACCTGAGCCTTCTTGCTGGGGGGCACGTTCATATCAGAGCGCACGTTGCGGATCGCCCGCACCGCCTCCTTGATGGTCTCCACCGCCTGCTCGTCCCCGGAGAAATCCCAATCCCGGGAAAATACCGGCCAGGCGGAGGTCATGATGGTCTCCTCCTCAGACTGAAGGGTACAGAAGATTTCCTCCGTAATGAAAGGCATGAAGGGATGCAGCAGTTTCAGAGCCTGTATCAGCACGGTCTTCAGCGTCCACAGAGCCGCTGATTTGGTGGTGTCGGTCTCGGAGTAGAGACGGGGCTTCACCATCTCAATGTACCAGTCACAGAACTCCTCCCAGATAAAGTCATAAATCTTGGAAACCGCAATGCCCAGCTCATACTTATCCATATTCTCCGTCACCTCAAGGGCCAGACGGTTCGCTTTGGAGAGAATCCACTTGTCCGCGTCTGTCAGCTGGCCGGGCTCCATGGTCTCAGGAATGTCCGCCCGTTCCAGATTCATCATAATAAACCGGGACGCGTTCCACACCTTGTTGGCAAAGTTTCTGGAGGCCTCCACCCGCTCATAGTAGAAGCGCATGTCGTTGCCGGGGGCGTTTCCGGTCACCAGGGTGAGACGCAGGGCATCCGCTCCGTACTGGTCAATGATCTCCAGAGGATCGATACCGTTGCCCAGGGACTTGCTCATCTTTCTTCCCTGGGAATCCCGCACCAGGCCATGAATC
>DBFBJF010000043.1:0-4051 GCA_048203265.1 Candidatus Merdiplasma sp. | reverse complement strand
TGAAATCACGGAACCATACTATGTATCCATGCTGAAGGGCCACGGTTTTACGCCCGACCCTGATGATCACCAGTATGGGGCTTTGGGCATCTGCTGGAAACTCTCCCCGGAAATCGGAGAGGGTTCCTACTGGACCTATGGGCAGAAGAATCTCTACGACATCAAGATCCACAACTTCTCCTTCCATAAGGACTCTCTGCTGGAGTTCCTCCTGCCGGAGTGTCTGAGCATTACCCGCTACAACTCCATCTCCGGGGAGGAGCTGACGCCCTACCGCCGGCTGTCCGCTGGGTGCATTAAGACCTATATCGGTGGGTATGAGCCATACCAGGTCCTGATCCACAAGAACATCCCCATCCGTTCCATCGGCATTGAGATCATGCCGGCCTACTATGAGGATTACCTCAAAAGGCAGTACCCGGAGGAATACCGCAACCCGGTGGAGGCGTTCCGCAAAATCGACCAGACCACCGATTTTCCTAAGATGTCCCGGCTCCTTTCTGACCTCCAGAACTATCGCGGGGATGGGATCGCCGCCAAACTATTCTATGAGAGCAAGGTGGCGGAGGCCCTGTCCCTGGTGGTGGAGTACCAGAAGAAAGGCCCGGCGGTCTCCAGCAAGTTATCAGCCCAAGATCTGGAGCGCATTCAGACGGTAGCCGCCTACCTGAGCGACCACTATGCGGCGGAAACCCCTATGGAGCGACTGACGCAGATCGCCTGCATGGGAACCACGAAACTCAAGAGCAGTTTCAAAAAGGTCTACAACTGCACCATCACAGAGTACATCCAACAGCGCCGCATGAGCCAGGCGGAGTACCTGCTGACCAGCACCGGCTTATCCATCGGCCAGATCGCCCAGACCGTGGGCTACTCCACCTCCAGCCGCTTTGCGGAGCTGTTCCGGAAAAGCACCGGGCTGCTGCCGGGCGAGTTTCGGAAAGTCGGACGCCGGTGATGAAACATCAAAAGGAACTGGAGATGTATGCTCGAAGTGACTTCTTAATCATGGTTTTTGTCATGGTTAGTGAATCAGTCACTTAGAGCATTTTCATTTCAGGAGGTACAGCCACGAGAAACGAGAAAATCACCACTCCGTAAGAGCGTTTGAGCCGCGATGATGAGTTACAGGGCGAGAGTACGCCAAAGAGCAGGACGCTCTCAATGCGGAAATCACGGAACTGGAAAAGGACGTTAGTTAAGACCATGTTCAGCACCATTGCCGGATAGAAAAGATTGGTTTCCAGCTTTCCTGTTACCCCATAAGCCGCTATTGCTGTGACGCTATATGTACTGACAAGTGCAGTGAGAAAAGTTGTGCTGATGGCAGGGATACTTTGCTGAATGACAGAGGGAATAGCCTTCTGAACACCTGGATATTCCGGAACTTGACGCCATCATTCTCAATGAACTTGTAAGCAAGATCGCGTGGTACACAGCCCGGTAAGGGAGAACGGAAAGAAGCAGGTGCGAATCGACCTGTATTTCACCTATGTGGGGCAAATCCGCATCCCCTTGAAGATTGGAAGGGAGTCCCTAAACGAATCAGAACCGGCGCGATCTGACATGCCGGTTCCGATCAAAACACTTTTTACTTCCTTATGGGACGCTGCCTAAGTCTGACTTTATCTTTTTCCACCACTTGATTGCTGCACCGGCAGCCAGGAGACAATCCGGGCGCCGCTCTCCCGCAGGAATTCACCATCGTGGGTGATGACCAGCACGCACAGTCCCCGTTCCGCCAGTTCCCGGAGCAGGCGGCTCACCTCCAGCATGTGGGCGTAATCAAGTCCGCTGGTGGGTTCGTCGAAAATCAGCAGTTCTTTTGCACTGAGGCAGCCGTCTACAATGGCCAGCCGCTGTTTCTGCCCGCCTGAGAGCGCCAAGGGGTGTACCTGGGCGTACAGGGACAAATCCATTCGCTCCAGCGCGGCCAAAGCTTCCATCTCATTCGCGTCATTCCCCAACTGGGCTTCGGCCAGCACGCTGTCGGCAAAGAGTTGCAGGTTTACGTCTTGCATAATACTGCCTGTTCCTGGAGGCAGGCATTGACTTGGCAACCCTGATTCGCCACTTTCAAGCCGCTCAGAAACTCTATCTTGTTCAGGCCCCTGCTGCCATACAGGGGATATTGTCCGAGTTGTGGGCATTGCGGGATACCGAGGATATATGGCGGATGAAACTTGGCTCCGCCCGGCTGCTGCTGGAACTGGAGCGGCAGCCCTATGTGCCCCATCCCCGGATCCGGTACTTTACGCTATCCCAGGTAGCTATTGCCAAGGAAGTTCACTCCATTCTCCTATCCGATCTCAGCCAAAACCACACGGCGCGGGAACTGGCGGAGCGGTTCCAGATTGGAGAGACCAGTTTAAAAAACTATTTCCGCGGGGTGTTTGGAGAAAACCTCTCCGTCTGGCTCCGGAAGGCACGGATGCGCCGGGCTGCGGAGCTGCTGCGGGACACCGAACTGCGGGTAGCCGAGATCGCGGCACAGGTGGGCTACGAAAATCAAAGCAAATTTGCGGCGGTCTTTGCCAGGCAGTTCGGCTGCTCGCCGCTGGAATACCGGAGAAGGGCACGACTCGATTGAGCCGTGCTTTTCTCTTTCAAAGCTGACTTCGAGTTTATAAGGATCTGCCGCTATTATTTTCCCAGCATCCGGTCATTCCAACTCAGAATCAGATCCAGTATATATTTGGTGTTGCCCATATTACAGTATGAAACCAGGGAACATAGAAAAAATCAATCGCTCCTTTGAACTACAAGCCCCGAACTTTGAGAGTATGGCAATTTACCATTTGGAGACCAAGATGGTCAGCCGGGGTGCGGGACGTTCCGCCGTTGCCGCTTCGGCCTATCAGACCAGAAACGTGGAAAATGGAAATAGCTCTTTCCACAGTTTCCCCTTGACAGGTTCCATTCCTTGTGCTATATTGATAATTAGATTATCGGTAATCAAATTATCTTCCGAGGAGGCGATCATATGTCGGTGGCGGACCGTTCCATTGATCCCCGGATCCTGGACAGCGCCCGAACGGAATTCCTGACAAGCGGCTTTGAAAAAGCGTCCCTCAAAACCATTTGTGAGGGGGCCGGCGTCACTACGGGGGCGCTGTATAAACGGTACAAGGGGAAAGAGGACCTGTTCTGCGCCGTGGTGGAACAGACGGTGGAGGACCTGTATGAGGTGGCCCATGCCCGGGGTGATAAAGACCCTGCCGCCATGTCTGACCAGGAACTGATCAAAGCGTGGGATATGGACGGAGCGGACATGATGTGGTGGTTCCGTTTCCTCTACGACCGGCGGGACGACTTCTACCTGCTGCTCTCCTGCTCCCAGGGGACCCGGTACGCCAACTGCCCTCACGACTGGGTGGAGCTTCTGACGAAGGCCACCAGCGCCTATCTGTTGGAGGCACAGCGGCGGAGCCTGTGCCGGAACGATGTGGAGCCGGCAGAGCTGCACATCCTGCTGTCCGCTTTCTGGACCACAATCTATGAGCCCTTTATCCACCACTTCACCTGGGAACAGATCGAGGCCCACTGCCGGATCGTCTGCGGCCTGTTCAACTGGCATGGAGCGCTGCAGTTTCAGAAATAGGGAAAGCCTCTCCCTGCGGAGAGGTTTTTCACCGGCTAAAAGTTAGCAACGACTAATCAACAAAAAAGGAGGTTTGCCTGTGTTTCAAAAAGTCTTGGAGTATGCGGGCGAGTACCGAAAGACCACCTATCTCTCCATGGTGGTGATGCTGATCGGCATTGTGATGAACGTGCTCCCCTTCCTGTTCATCTACCAGCTGATCCGCCCCCTGCTTCTGGGGGGATCGCTGGAGCTTGGATACGCGGCGTGGCGGGTGGCGGCCATTGCCGTCTGCGGGATCCTGTATGCCGTTTTGTATGTGAAGGGCCTGTCCCTCTCCCACCGGGCAGCCTACAACACGCTGAAAAATCTGCGGATCTCTCTGCAAGGAAAACTGGAGCGGCAGCCCCTGGGCGTGATTCAGGAGAAGGGCGTGGGCGCCCTGAAGAAGATGTTCATTGACGACATCGA
>DBFBJF010000042.1:0-16428 GCA_048203265.1 Candidatus Merdiplasma sp. | reverse complement strand
GGACAGATCCAAAGGCGGTCTGCCCCTTTTTTGATGCAGAAAGCTGAGGGCAGCTTCAGTCCCGCAGCGTGCCCACCTCGCTGCCCTCGGGGAGATTCAGAGCCCGATAGTGTTCCAATATGGAGTGCAGGGCATGGATTTCCGGAGTAAGGATCTTGTTTTTGTGGTACACCAGCTTAAAGTCCCGGTCCCAGTCCTCGGTCTCATTGTGAAAGATGCGAAGGCGCTTTCTGGAGATGTCATGGCCCATCAGGCGGGAGGACATGACGGTAAGTACCTGGTTGGTAATTACCGCATTCAGAATGGTACGGGGGCAGTTGGCCTCCCAGGTAATTTTCACACGGATCCCCCGGTTCTGCAGATACTGCTCAAACAGCCGGCGGGTGCCGCTGCCTGGCTCCCGCATGGCGAATTTTTGCCCTTCCAGCTGAGAAGCGCAAACGCAGTCCTGCCGGTAAAATTGGTGGGAGCTGCCGCAGCAGAGAACCAGCCGGTCATGGATGACAGGGATGCAGACCAGATCCGGCGATTCGATGTTTCCCTCCACCACAGCGGCGTCCAGCTGGGAGACCAGGAGCTTCTGCTCAATTTCTCTGGTATTGCTGACCACGGAGAAAATCTGAATGTCGGGGAACTGCTCTTCCAGATCACGGATCACGGAGGGGATCAGGCAGGTACCCACCGTAATGGAGGATCCCAGCCGCAGGGAGGAGATCCGGTGCTTTTCCTGCATGGTTTTTTCCAGGCTGTCAAACTGGCCCACAGCCTGGTGAGCCAGGGAGAGAAGGGAGAGCCCGTCCTGGGTGATGTAGAGTTTGCGGGAGAGGCGGTCGAACAGGTGGATCTGATAATGCCGCTCCAGCTCCTGGATCGCCTGGCTGACGGTGGGCTGGGAGAGGTATAACTTCTGGGCCGCGGCGCTCATGGAGCCGGTCTCCGCCACCGCAATGAAAATTTTCAGATGCCGAATAGTCATGGTATGTGTTCTCCTGAAATATGTATTGGAAATATCTATAATATCAATAAAATAATACGATTTTTCAAATAGATAATCAAGTGCTATAATTCATTAGGAAAGTATCAGATTCAGAGCAGACAAAAAGAGCAGTTCTGAGAAAGCCTGAACTGCTCTGAATGTGATCCTTTCCAATTGTACCAATTCGCGGACGATCAGCCGGAAAACTTATGGGGATTGTATCTTTTCGGAGAGTCGAAAAAGTTCACGTTTCCTATGAAAAGCTGAAAGATCGGGTGAATTCCTGACGGTAAACGGATTTCCGGGCATGATTCGCAGACCTTCCGGAGGGAGGCCTTAAAAAATCGGTATGAAAAAAATTTTAGTTTATGGGAAAGGAGCATAGCTCCTCCCTATCTGCCGCATGGCTGCACAGCCGCATTCTGGGCAGACAGCCAGATCAATGTTCCATATGGCTTTAAGCAGTTCTGCCATGGAGAGACCAGCGCAGCGCTGGCGGAACCGCTGGCCGCCCTGGATCCGAAAGATCAGCTTCAGGTTTCTGGACTTCATCCGGTTATTGAGAAATCCATAATAGCGGATCTTCTGGAAACCGGCAGGGAGCACATGCATCAGGAAGCGCCGGATAAACTCCCCATGACGGAGAGTGATCTGCCGCTTTGGATCCCCGGGTTTCCTGCCGCGCGCAGAGAAAGTAACCTCTGTTTCCGTAACGGAAAGGATCCGGTTGTTGGAGATCGCAATCCGGTGGGTATAGCGTCCCAGATATTCGATGGCGTTACCAAACCCGTTGAAAGTTTCTTTGATGTAAGGGCACCAGTCTTTCCCGTAAAGACCGTTTTTAAAAGCTTTCCATTCCGTGGGATCCTGTAATGCCCGGCAGGAAGAAGAAAAAACGAGCTTTTCCTGTTGGCACAGGGCGTCCAGGAGGGCGAGATATTTCCCTTTAAACTTCTCCCGGAGGACTCTGACCGGGATAAAAAACTTTGTGGAGGATTTCCGGATCCTGCGGTCAGAAGTGAGCCCTCCCCCGGAGATGATGCAGTGCATATGGACATGGTAATCCAGTTCCTGGTTCCAGGTATGGAGTACCTGGATGATCCCGGGCCGCGCCCCAAGGTATTTTGGGTTGTCGGACAGTTCCAGAAGGGTTTCAGCGCAGCATTTATGGAGCAGCCCGTAGAGAAGCTTTTGATTACAGTAGATCAGAGAGTTGAGTTCGTGGGGGAGCGTAAACACCACATGGAAGTAAGGGGAGTCAATGACTTCCGCCCTGCGTTTATCAACCCAGATTTCTTTCAGTACAGCCTGGCAGATGGGGCAGTTCCGGTTCCGGCAGGAATTATTGTGGAATTCTATGTGTCCGCATTCCATGCACGCACTGACATTGACTCCGAGCCTGCCGGACTTACAAGCCAGAATGGCGCGGGAAGCTTTCTCCTGTTCTTCTGACCTGAAATGCCCGGAGCGGCAGTAATCCTCATAGGAAGCCTGCCAGATCTTCTGGATCCTGAAGTTACTCAATGCCGCCACCTCCGATCCGGTCAAAAGGGGACATCACATTTCTGGCCTGATACGAGGCAAGATGGATATAGATCAGGGTAGAATTCAGGGATCTGTGTCCCATGAGGTTTTTAATGGTCAGCAGGTCTGCCCCGTTTTCATAAAGGTGGGTGCCGAAAGCGTGGCGGAAAGAATGGCAGGTGAGCCGGTGCTCCCAGCCAAGGGAATCTTCGTGTGCCCGCATGTGACGGCAGATATAAAAGGTATCAATGGGCCGGGAAGGATCGGTCTGTTTCGGGAAGAGCCAGCCGGTTGGACGCCCGTATCCAAACCAGTAGTCCGTGAGGAGATCCAGAGCTTTTTGGGAAAGGATGGCGTAGCGGTCGGAACGGCTTTTGGAGCGGGCGACATGGATCCGCATATTTTTCCGTTCGATATCGCAGTAACGGAGGTTACAGACTTCCCCGACCCTGAGCCCGGCAGAGTACATGAGAGCGACCATAGCTTTTGGCTTGAGGTCCAAAAGTGAGGAGATAAAAAGTTCCGCTTCCTCCTGAGTCGGGACAAAGGGAAGATAAGAATCGAACTTCCGCATAGGGAGCTGGGTGGGATCCCAGGGTTTGTGCAGGACATACATGGTGAAGAAACGGAGCTGGGAGATACAATGGTTGATCGTGCGGTCAGAGAGGGAGCGCTCTTTCTGGAGCCAGCGGATAAAATCCCGGAGTTCATTCCAGGAAACGTCTTCCGGCTGTTTGAGCAGGATTGTCTGAAGGTAATCCAGATAAGAGCGGATGTAAGTAGAATAAGATTTTACAGTGTGGTCAGTAAGGCCACGCAGGGAGATCATCTCCCGGTAAAGTTTTAGGTAATCCATGACGGAACCTCCTTGAAAGATATAGTAATAGGTCAGCAGATGACAGGTCTTTCCAGGTGGTGGTCTTGGAAAAAGATAAGAAATGTAGTTGTTGAGTTTGGGAATCCATGATAAACTAAGCATAGCAGTTTTTGATCTGTTAATTGCTGGTGATAGGGGTATCTCAACAATACAACAGATATTCAAAAACTGCTACTTTTTTTGAAAAAAGTAGTGGAAACATGTATCTGGGGCTAGCCGTCGCGCTAGCGACTTGGTACAATAAAAAAGATGAATAAACACAGCAGATACTGGTAAAGGAGAAGAGACATGAAGGTACTGATCATCGGAGGTGTGGCCGCAGGAACAAAGGTGGCGGCAAAATTAAAGCGGGAAGACAGAGGGGCAGAGGTGACCATCCTGACCAAGGGCAGGGATATTTCCTACGCGGGCTGCGGTCTTCCCTACTATGTGGGAGGCGTGATCGCGGAGCGGTCCCAACTGGTGGTGAATACGCCGGAAGCCTTTGAGAAGCTGACCGGAGCCCGAGTGCTCACCGGGATGGAGGCGACAGGACTTGACCGGGAGAAGCGGCAGGTGGAAGCTGTGGACCAGGAGACGGGGGAGCACAGCTTTTATGAGTATGATAAGCTGGTGATTGCCACGGGAGCTTCCCCCTTCCGTCCAAACTGTGAGGGCCTGGATCTGGAGAATGTATTTTATATGAGAACGCCGGATGACGCGGTGGCTCTGCGCCAGGCGGTGGATTCCGGAAATCTCCGCCGCGCCGTGGTGGTGGGCGGCGGCTTCATCGGCCTGGAGGTGGCTGAGAATCTGAATGCCAGAGGAGTCAAGGTATCGGTGATTGACTTTGCCCCCCACATTCTGCCCGGTTTCCTGGATCCGGAGTGCTCCGGATACGTGGAGGATGTGCTGGCGGATCACGGCATCATGTGCTTCACGGGGGTTGCCCTGGAGGGCATTGTGGGCACAGACAAGGTGGAGAAGGTGCAGACCTCCAGAAGGGCCATGAAGGCGGACGCCTGCATTCTGGCAATGGGCGTGCGGCCGAACACCGGCTTCCTGCAGGATTCCGGCCTGGAGATGGTGAAGGGAACCCTCCTGACCAACCAGTATCTGCAGACCAATGATCCGGACATTTACGCGGTGGGTGACTGCGCCATGGTGACGAACCGGGTAACCGGAGCTCCCCAGTGGTCTCCCATGGGTTCCACGGCCAACATTGCCGGGCGGATCGCGGCCATGAACCTGGCCGGAAAACAGGTGTCCTATCCGGGTGTCATGGGAACCGGCGTGGCAAAGCTGGCCGGCATTAATGTGGGCCGTACCGGCCTCAACGAGCAGCCTGCGAA
The DNA here is from genome assembly GCA_048203265.1 of Candidatus Merdiplasma sp. GTDB lineage: Bacteria > Bacillota > Clostridia > Lachnospirales > Lachnospiraceae > Merdiplasma. The sequence continues at coordinate 11,720 of DBFBJF010000042.1, read as the reverse complement.
GGACGCCGGCTTTGATGTGGAGACCGTGGTGACGGTGGTGGACGATAAGGCACACTATTATCCCGGTGCTTCTTCCTTTATTATTAAAATGATCGCGGACAGGACAAGCCACAGACTGCTGGGAATTCAGGTGCTGGGCAGCGGTGCCGTGGATAAAGTGGTGGATATTGCGGTGACAGCGATCTCCATGAAAGCCACGCTGGAAGATCTGCAGACGATGGATTTCGCCTACGCGCCGCCCTTCTCCACGGCGATTCATCCCTTTGAGCATGCGGTGAATGTGATGCTGAACAAGCACTCCGGAGGTTTTGAAACCATCACTCCGGCGGACTACCAGGCGGGAGCGGCGGAAGGCTACCGGGTGGTGGATTCGGCCATTAATCCCACCATCAAGGGAGCCCCCTTTGTGGATCTGACCCAGGTGGACGGCCCGGTGGAGGGGCTTGGGAAGGATGAAAAACTGCTGCTGGTCTGCGCCAAGGGCAAGAGAGCCTATATGCTGCAGAACCGTCTGAAATATTACGGATACACCCAGACCAAAGTGCTGGAGGGCGGCGTGACCTTCAACAGGTCGCTGACTGAGGATGAGGAATAGAACGAAGGAGGAAAAAGGAATGGCTACATTAACAATCAGCCCGGAGAATGAGAAGCGGGTAAAGGCAATGGGATTTTTAAGCAACAAAGGCACGGACAATTTCTCGGCCAGGATCATCACGGTGAACGGAAAGGTAACGGCTGCTCAGCAGAGGTGTATTGCCGAGGCGGCGGAACAATTCGGCAACGGTACGGTGACCTACACCACCAGACTGACGGTAGAGGTTCCCGGGGTTCCCTACGATAAAATCGAGGAATTTCAGGCGTTTATCGCCAAGGAAGGGCTGGTGACAGGCGGAACCGGTTCCCAGGTGCGCCCGGTGGTGTCCTGCAAGGGAACCACCTGCCAGTACGGACTCCTGGACTCCTTCGGACTCTCCGAGGAGATACACAAGCGCTTTTATGAGGGGTACCACGGGGTAAAGCTTCCCCACAAGTTTAAGATTGCGGTGGGAGGATGTCCCAACAACTGCGTGAAGCCGGACCTGAATGATCTGGGGATTATTGGTCAGCGAATCCCGAACTTTGATGAAGATTCCTGCAATGGATGCAAGAAGTGTACCGTAGAGGCCGTATGTCCTGTAAAAGCGGCCAAGGTGGTGGATGGCCTGCTGGAAATTGACAAGGATGTGTGCAACAACTGCGGACGATGCATCGGATCCTGCCGCTTTGATGCCATTGAGGATGGCACCTACGGCTACAAAATTTACATCGGCGGCCGCTGGGGAAAGAAGATTGCCCAGGGGCGGGCACTGAATAAGATTTTCACCTCCAAGGAGGAGGCTCTGGATGTGATTGAGAAAGCAATTCTTCTGTTCCGGGAGCAGGGAGAGACTGGAGAGCGCTTTGCCAGAACCATCGAGCGTCTGGGATTCGAGAACGTGGAAAAGCAGCTGCTTGCCAACGATCTGCTGGAGCGCAAGGAGCAGATTTTGGAAGCCAAGCTTCACCTCACCGGCGGGGCCACCTGCTGAGGAAACGCTTTCATCAGCGTTCCCTGTAAGAAAAAGCATGGCTTTTGCCCCTGGCATCAATGTATTAAAAAAATATAAAAATATTGACGCGGTCTGCCAAAAGTATTAAATTGTTTTCTGTAGAAATTATTACTGGAAACTTTTAAAGAACCGGGAGGATTGCCGGCGCCTGCAAAGCGCCGGAACGACCGTAAAGATACACAGAGGTAGAGACGTGCAAAGAGAACAAAAGACGGAAAAACTGATAGTAGGAATTGATATAGGAAGCACCACCACAAAGATTGCCGCGCTGCTTCCGGAGAGCGGAGAGATGGTATACTCCGCTTATGAAAGACACAGAGCCGAGCAGGTAAAGACTGCCGGGGATATGCTGGAGAAGCTCCGGGCAGTTTACCCGGACGCCAGTCTGAAACTGTGTCTGACGGGCTCCGGAGCGAAGCCGCTGGCAGAGCGGTTGGGTGCTTCCTTTCTTCAGGAGGTGGTGGCCAACTCTGTGGCGCTGAAGGACGTCTATGAGGATGTGGGAACCGCCATCGAGCTGGGAGGCCAGGACGCGAAAATTATCTTTTTTAACCGGGACAGCCATACCGGGGAGCTGCAGGTGTACGATATGCGGATGAACGGAAGCTGTGCCGGAGGGACAGGCGCCTTCATCGATGAGATTGCCGGAATTCTGAAGACGTCGGCGGAGGACTTTGATAAGCTGGCTTCCAGAGGAACCAGCGTGTACGATATATCCGGCCGCTGCGGCGTGTACGCCAAGACGGATATTCAGCCGCTGCTGAACCAGGGCGTGTCCAGGGAGAACCTGGCGCTGTCCGCTTTTCATGCCATTGCGAAACAGACTATAGGAGGACTGGCTCAGGGACTGACCATTCGGAAACCGGTTGTCTTTGAGGGCGGTCCTCTTACCTTCAACCCCACGCTGGTGAGAGTGTTCCAGGAACGGCTGCAGCTGAGTCCGGAGGAAACCTTGATTCCGGACCGCCCGGAGATGATGATTGCCCGGGGCGCGGCCCTGTCCCTGCTTCAGGGACAGGAGCAGACGGCCAGGGAGTACTCCTTTGAGGAGCTGCTTCAGAGAATACGCCGGATCCAGAGAGAACCCAGGAAGGTTCAGGCGGGAAAGGGCGGCAAATTTTTCCAGTCCCGGCAGGAGAGGGAAGAGTTTGAGGCCCGCCATAAACTGCCCGGGGAGGCCCGCAAAGATCCGGAGCCGGGGAAGGTGACCAGAGCCTATCTGGGAATCGATTCCGGCAGCACCACCACAAAGATGGTTCTGATGGGGGAGGACGGAAGCCTCCTGGATTCCTTTTACGGACACAATGAGGGAAGCCCGCTGGCTGTGGCAAAGCGGGCTCTGATGGATATGCGCCGGCGGTACCGGGATGCCGGCGGAGATTTGGAGATTATCGCGGCAGGCACCACAGGATACGGAGAGCTTCTGTTTGCCAAGGCTTTTGACACCGAGTGCCACGTGGTGGAGACGGTGGCCCACGCCCGGGCGGCCGCCAGCTATGTGAAGGACGTCAGCTTTATTCTGGATATTGGCGGACAGGATATGAAGGCCATCTGGCTGGATCACGGAATTATCACCAACATTCTGGTGAACGAGGCCTGTTCCTCGGGCTGCGGCTCCTTCCTGGCCAATTTCGGCGCCACCCTGGGAATTCCGGTGAAGGAGATTGCCCAGGCCGCTTTTGCGGCGGAAAATCCGGCGGATCTTGGCAGCAGATGTACTGTGTTTATGAACAGCAGTGTGATTACGGAGCAGAGAAACGGGAAGACCCCGGAGGATATTATGGCCGGACTGTGCCGCTCCATCATTGAGAACGTGTTCACCAAAGTGATTCGGATCTCCAGTATGGACAGCCTGGGAGACCGGATTGTGGTTCAGGGAGGAACCTTCCAGAACGACGCGGTGCTGCGGGCCATGGAGCAGTACACCGGACGGCAGGTGACCAGAGCCCCCTACCCGGGACTGATGGGTGCCATTGGCACAGCTCTGATTACCAGAGAGCGTTTCCTGGAGGGAGACGGAGTGAGAACCTTTATCGGGCTGGACGGGGTGGAAAACTTTACCATGACCCAGACGGCCAACGATCCCTGTCCCCACTGCGGGAACCACTGCAAGCGGACCATTGTAACTTTTCCCAACGGAAAGCAGTGGATTACCAACAATCGCTGCGAGCGGGGCGGAGCCCAGGATGACCGGAAGGGGAAACAGGCGGAAAATCTATTCCGAAAAAGGCAGCAGCTCCTGTTTCAGGATTATCCCTTTACTCCCGTGGATACCGAAAAACAGATTACCATCGGTCTGCCCCGGGTGCTTTCCTACTGGGAGAATATGCCCTTTTGGAAAACCTTTTTCAGAGCCCTGGGATTTGAAGTCAGGATCTCTGATTACAGTACGAGAAAAATTTATGAGAGCGGACTGTCCGCGGTCACTTCCGACACGGTCTGCTTCCCGGCCAAGCTGGTGCACGGCCATCTGAAGAACCTGGCGGCGAAGAAGGTGGATCGGATTTTCATGCCCTCCATCACCACGGTGCCCTCGGAGAACCGGGAGGAAACCAGCCAGTCCATGTGTGCCATCGTGAAGGGATACCCCATTGTGGTGAGAAATTCTGATAATCCCCAGGATAATTACCAGATCCCCTTCGATGCGCCCCTGTTTCACTGGTATACCGATCAGGACCGGGACCGCCAGCTTTCCAAGTATATGGAAGAAACCTTTCAGATTTCAAGGAAAAAGACGCTGGAGGCCATTGAACAGGGCGATAAGGCCCAGACGGAATTTCACCGGAAACTGCAGGAGGAGGGAAAACGCCTGCTGGATGAGGTGGAACGCAGCGGCGGCTACGGCGTGGTGCTGGCCTCCCGGCCCTATCAGAACGATTCCCTGGTGAATCATGATTTGCCGGAGATGTTTGCGGGCTTCGGGATCCCGGTGTTTACCGCCGACTCCCTTCCGGGAGTAAATGAGGTGGACATCAGCCGCAGCAGATTGGATATTGTAAACAATTATCACGCCAGGATGCTCGCCTCGGCGGTGATCGCAGCGGAGAATCCCCATCTGGAATACGTCCAGATTTCCAGTTTCGGCTGCGGCCATGACGCCTATCTGTCCGATGAGATCGCCCGGATGATGAAGGAAATATCAGGGAAGGTGCCCCTGGTGCTGAAGTTGGATGAGAGCGACATCAAGGGTCCGCTGGGAATTCGGGTCCGCTCCTTCCTGGAGACCGTGAATATGCGCAGAAAGGCGGGAACTCAGAGCCAGGTGAAGCCCCTGTCAGATCCCTATCCGGTGAAATTCACCAAGGAGTGCGCGAAGGAGAAGCTTGTGCTGATCCCCAATACCTCCCATGCTTTCTGCCGGATCATGGCCGCCGCCTTTAAGGGCCAGGGAATTCGAACGGTGCCCCTGGAGATTGGCAGGGAGGAAGCCATCCGGCTGGGAAAACAGTATGTCCACAATGATATTTGTTTCCCGGCTCAGATTGTGATCGGGGAGATCCTGGCCGCCTTGAGAAGCGGAAAATACGATGACAAAGAAGTGGCAGTGGGAATGGGAAAATACGTGGGGGACTGCCGGCTTACCCACTACAGCGCCCTGCTGCGAAAAGCTCTGGATGATGCCGGATATTCCCAGGTGCCCATCATCACCAATGATGATTCGGACGCCCACCATCTCCACCCGGGCTTTAAGATGAATATGCTCACTGCCGTGCGCATTGCTTTTGCGTTGCCTATGATCGATGTGCTGGAAGAGCTGCTGCGCAAGATCCGGCCCTATGAGCTGCGGGAGGGAGATGCGGATGCCGCCTTTGAGCGTGCCATGGATCAGGTGGTGGAAGGACTGGAAAAGAGCGGCATCATGGGAGCCAGAAAAGGGTTTGCCCGGGCCATCCGAATAATGAAGGAGGTTCCCTATGACCGGTCCCACCCCAAGCCCCGGGTGCTGATCGTGGGCGAGTATCTGCTCAATTTCCATCCGGGCGCCAACAATGATATTGAAAAATATCTGGAGGGCCGGGGCTTTGAGATTATAGAGGCACGGATGACAGATGTGATTCGCAAGACCTATTTCTATCAGGATGCCCAGATGAAAGAGTATCATTTAAAGCGGCCTGTGGACAAAAAGGTTTGGTACCGGACGGCGAACCAGGTCTTTAACCTGGCCCATGATATGACGGACCGGATTGCCGCAGCGCACCCCCTCTATGAGCGGGCCTGCCGGATGCAGGAGATGGTGAAGGACAGCGATTCCATCATTCATCATACTTTTGACGCGGGAGAGGGAGTTCTCATCCCGGGGGAAATTCTTCATCACGCAAAAAAGGGCTGCCGGACCTTTGTGATCCTTCAGCCCTTCGGATGTCTGCCCAACCATGTGGTGGGAAGGGGCATCACGAAACGATTAAAAGCGCTGTACCCGGATGTGCAGATCCTTCCGTTGGACTATGATCCGGATACCAGCTTTGCCAATATTGAGAACCGGCTGCAGATGCTGGAATGCAGGGAGGAGCGGGAACCCCGGACGGAGGGTGCGTCCTACTCTTCCGGGGATGCCTCCAAGGTTTCCACTTCCGTTTCTTCCTCCTCAGCGGCCACCCAGTCCTGAGGCTGGGCGGTCAAAAGATCTTCCAGCGCGTAGGAGGAGATGGTGTGCACCTGGGTGGAATCTCCCTGGCGCACATAATAGTTTCCATATTCGTCCGTATCGCCGATATAGAGAGTCAGGGTAAGCAGTTCCTCATCCTGGCTCTTTTTTGCAGTCTCCTCCGTGTCCTCTTCTGTGCCATCTTCCCTGCTCTCTTCCCCCTCGCTGCCCTCCTGATCGGCGGAGGCGGTGTCCAGGGGGTAGGAGGCTGAGGAAGAACGGTAGGTGACCGTGAGCGTCTGGGGCGCGTCCAGGCCGTAGGCTTCCCAGTCACTGCAGTTATACTCCAGAAAGCCCAGATAGTAGAGGGATGAGGTGAAGGAAGAGAGGGCCTCTTCAATGGTTTCCTCCTCTCCGGTTTCCGCCGTCCCATCGGCAGCCGTCACGCTCCAGCGGTCTTCCTCTCGGTCCAGGGTAAGCTCATAGAGTACTTCACCGAAAGGATCGGAGAGAGAAAGTCCGGACACATCATTGGTGAGCAGGGAGGGCAGCTCCTCACTCTGGGCGTAGTCAAACAGGTCATCGGAAATGGCGGCGCGAAGGCTGTCCGAGACGGTATAGACCACGGTCTCATCCCCGTTCAGGATCAGATAGTCGTCCCCGGTGCTCTCGTTGGTGGCACCGATGGTCACCTTGGTTTCCTGGCCGCTCTCGTCGGTGATGGCAATCTCATTCTGGGGGTCTGACAGTCCATAGTCTGAGGTATCCTCCACGTTCTCCAGGGTTCTGACGGCTTGGAGGGGGGACAGGTAGGAGAGCAGTTCGGAGAGCGCATCAGCGTTTACAGGGAAGGCATCATCCGCCTCCAGACTCCAGGAGTCCTCATCCCGCAGAAAGGTGAGGGTATCCCCGCCAACCCGGAAGGAGAGGGAGGATACATCCTGCTCCTCCACCTCCAAGATGGTGTCGTACTGATCGTCCTGGGCGGCCAGCTGGGCCTGCCCGTTTCCATATCGTAATATTCCGTAGGCTCCGCCCAGAATGCACAGGGAGGCGGCGCCCAGAAGCAGTTTCGTTTTCTTCTTCATAGTCAGCCTTTCCTTTCTCCATTATTGCCTGCGCCGTTTCAGCCAGATCCAGAGTCCTCCCGCCAGGAAGATTCCGGGTATTACCGCGATGACAAGGATGCTCCAGAAGCTGCTGCTGGCCGCAGTCAGGGTCAGGTAGCTGGTGGACATGCTTTTTACCGGAATGGACACGCTGGTTTCATGGCCGCAGAGCCAGCTTAAGGTGTTGACAAAGAGCCGGGAGTTGCCGCCGGACACCATCTGGTCGGCAGAGGCGTCTATAAGTGATGAGGAGGTGAAGAGCGCCAGGCGGGTCTCCCCGGTCTCCTCGCTGGACTCCGTTTCGTTTTCTCCGGTCGCTCCGTCAGCTGTCTCGGTCTCGTCCGCCGTGACTGCCCCGTCAGCTGCCTCCGTCACGGCTTCGGAGGCTGTCTCAGTCTCGTCAGCTTCCTCAGTTTCGGCCTCTGTGGCTGTCTCATCCTCTGTTGCGGCCTCATCGCCGGAATCTGTTTCCATCTCCGCTTCTACCGTCTCTGTGATCAGCACTGCCAGGTCAAAGGGGCCGTCCACATCTCCCTCCTCCTTGCTGTAGGTGGTCATACCGGCCACATCCGTCTTGGAGTAGGCGGAGGCTGAGGTGGTGAGAATGGAGGTGACGGTGACATCCTCCCGGATATCATCCAGGGTCTCAATGCCCTGGGCCGCGGCCAGCAGCACGTACTGGCTTCCGCCGGTCATATCGGAGGAGACGTCCGTGCTGTTGATGGAGGGAATCAGATAGAAGGGGAGCTGGACATAGTAGTTGGCGTCCTGCTCCATCACGATGCCCTCCGTCAGGCTCACGCCGTAGTATTCCAGTATGCGGTCCAGGTTCGGCCGCTCTCCGTCGGTATGGTCGGTGATGAGGATGACCCGCCCTCCGGCTTTCAGATATTCCAGAATTTTTTCGGTCTCCTCATCACTCAGGTCCGTGGTGGGGGAGGAGATCAGCAGGCAGGCAGCGTCCTCTGGGACTTGCTCCGAGGTGATCAGGTTGAGACTTTCCGTCTCAATGTTTTCCTTCTCAATGGCCGTGGCCAGGGAGTTGTTGAGCTCCAGCTCATTGTGGCCGGTGAGGGTATACAGCTTGGGCAGGTCATCCGATGTGACAGCGCAGATGGCGCTGGTAATCTGGCCCTCTCCGTCAAAGCCGGTGGTCTGGTAGGAGTAGTAGGAGTAATCAAAGGAAGACTCATACATAGATTCGTAGGCCACCATCCGGCTGGATTCCCCGGATACCACGATCACGCTGTTGTCGGCCAGCACTTCGTCGGTATACTGGGAAGTGAATTCCGGATAGAGGACCGGATCCTTCTCCTCCACGGTAATGTGGGCGAAATCGTTATATCGCTCCAGAAGGCGGGAAACGTAAGTGTCCCGGCTGCTGTCCTGGACGATGTAGTAGATGGTCACATCCTGAGACAGATCCGACAGAATTTCTTCTGACTGCTCTGTGAGCGTGGACAGCTGCTGGCTGGTCAGATCGATCTGGGTAATGGTGGAAGGAAGTTCTCCCACGATCAGATTGAGCAGGATGGCCGCTCCGATGACAATGGCGGTCAGCGTGACGCTGTAGGAGCCGTTTTTCACCTGGCGCCGGTTGACCGGCCGTCTGGGAACCCGGTGTCCCAGGGGCAGATGCAAAGATTTCATAGTATGGCTTACCTCCTTCTTCATGTCTAACTCCACCGCCTTTTCTGGACAGACTGGACTGTGAGAAACAGACAGACGCCTATGACGGACAGATAGTAAACTGCGGCGTTCAGATCCAGGATACCGACGGAAAATTCAGAAAAGTGGCCGGTGAGATCAAAGATGCCGAGAATATTCTGAATCAGGCCCTCAAAAAGGGAGGAGCGCACCAGATAAATCACCAGCAAAACCAGCTCCAGGATGCAGCCGGTAATCAGGGCAATCAGCGCCTGCCCTGTCATCAGGAAGATCAGGAGGGCCAGCAAAAGACAGCCGGCGGCCAGGGTCAGGCAGGAGGCCATGGCTGTTTCCGGAAAGAAAGATGCGATGCCGTCGATGACATAGCACACAAACAGAAGCAGAAAGGTGAGAACCGCTGCGATCACCTGGCTCTCCGTCACCGAGGACAGATAGAGGCCGATGGATAAAAAGGTGCACCCCATGAAGAAAAAACCCAGCAGCGCCACATAGGTCTCCGGAAAGGAAATCTGTCCGAACTGGGCCAGGATCAGGGGGTAGAATCCCATGAGAATGACGGGGATTGCGTAGATGGATACCAGCGCCAGATATTTTCCCAGGATAATTTCCGTGACGGACAGGGGCGAGGTGAGCAGAAGCTGATCCGTTTTCTGACGGCGTTCCTCGGCCAGAACTCGCATGGTGAGAATGGGAACGGCAATGAGAAAGACAAAGGTGATTGCCTGCAGCGTATAGGAAAAATAGGGGTAAGCAGCCTGAAGATGGTAGGCGGTCATATAGATCCCGCACACCGCAAGAAGAAAAGCGATAAAAACATAACCGGTCATGGAGGTGAGGAAGCCCCGGACTTCTTTTTTATAAACCGCGATCATAATTCTTCTCCTTTCATGGATTTCTGCTCCGGATCCGTCTCCGGGCCGGGAGCCGGATCTTCCCGGGAACTTCCGGTGAGCTTCAGGAATACATCCTCCAGAGAAATATGAGTATGCTGCAGCCGCAGCAGAGGCATTTTCTCGTCCGCCAGGCGGTAGAAGAGGGATTCCCGCAGATCCAGGCCGGAGTCCGGCTTGATGAGCACATCCCACGCGTCGGCCTCCTGGGAGGTCTCCAGGGTGAAGCTGCCGATCCCTTCCACGCTTTGAAGCAGCCTGTTTAAGCTTTCCCGCTGTCCCCGGACAGTCAGCTCCAGCGTGGAGGAACCCTGCATCATGGCAACCAGATTCTCAGGCGTATCGCTGGCAATCAGGCGTCCCTGATCGATAATCATGATATGATCGCAGATGGCGCTGACTTCCGAGAGAATGTGGGAGCTGAGAATGACCGTATGGTGGTGGCTTAAGGAACGGATCAGCTCCCGGATCTCAATGATCTGTTTGGGATCCAGCCCCACCATGGGCTCATCCAGAATGATGACAGGCGGAAAGCCCAGAATGGCCTGGGCCAGTCCGGTTCTCTGGCGGTAGCCCTTGGACAGATTGCGGATCAGTCTGTGCTGCATGGCGGAAAGCCCCGTCTGTTCCATAGCCATGGCGATCAGCTCATCCAGCTTTTTTTGGGGAAGCCGTTTCAGCTCCGCCGCAAAGCGGAGATATTCATACACCGTCATATCGGGATAGACAGGGGGAATCTCGGGAAGATAGCCGATACACCGGCGGGCATCCTGAGGTTCCTCCAGAATATCGTGGCCGTTGATGAGCACATCCCCGGATGTGGGGGAAATGTAGCCGGTGAGAATATTCATCGTGGTGGATTTCCCGGCGCCGTTGGGTCCAAGAAACCCGTAAATCTGCCCCTCCGCCACGGTGAAAGAAAGGTCGTCCACCGCGGTGGTGGGACCATAGCATTTGACCAGATGCTTGACTTCGATCAAAATCCATACCTCCTTTTGTTGGTCATATCAGCAGGGCTGCCGCAAAATACCCCATCGCTCCGAGTTTTGCGGCAGCCCACAGTCTATTTTATAAAGTATAGGGAAAAAAACTGAAATATACCTGAAAAAACCGGTGAATAATCTGTGAACAGCAGAGCGCGGGCGGACGATCAGAAACAATGGAATGCAAAAATAAAATTTTAGTTTGCAAATCGGGGATAAAATCAGAACGCTTATTGAAAAGAGAAAATGGAATCAGCTGTAAATTGATTTAAAATGAATGAATTGCAGGACTTCTTTCTGGCTTTGGGAGGGCAGGGAACGAAAAGAATTCAGAAAGGTTTCTTCCGCATTGGTCAATGGCCTGTACGGGTATTGGAGTGGATCTCCGTCCGCGCCGTCCTCTCTCACCAGATAATCCACGGTGACCTGATAAAACTCTGCCAGTGAAATTACGGTTTCCAGAGGTGGTGTTCGTGTGCTGTTTTCATAGTTGCAGTAAGTCTGCCGCTCGATATGAAGCTGGCTGGCTACGTCACCCTGAGTAAGATGCTTGGCTTTCCGCAGCGAGCGCATTCTCGATGCCAAAAAGGATTTTATCATTTGTAAATTGTAACCTCCTGAACTTTGGAATATTATACCAATTTCCGGCGGGAATTTTGGTTAATGCAACAATACGAATACAAAGCGAACTAAAAAGCAACAAAACGTGTCATTTTTGGAGAGGAATGTCATTCAAATGTTTCATCCATGGGGCAGCGGGACAAACGGTCATCCTCCGCGGCCTTTCCGGAAAGAAGTCTTGACAAAGTCCGGTTCTTTCGCTAGAATGAAAAAAACAGAAAAAGGTGTCAAAGAAAGAGGAGTACCCCTCCGGCGCCATCAGAGAGGAACATTCA
>DBFBJF010000041.1:0-30144 GCA_048203265.1 Candidatus Merdiplasma sp. | reverse complement strand
GCTCCTGAAGCTGCCGACAGGCAAGCAAAAGGAAGCCAACCGGAAGCTTTGGCGAACGCCCCGAGGTCAGGTGCTTTGCACCTGAGCCGGGAACGAGACGCGGGAGCCGGGAGCGCGCCGAAGGAGCGCGGAAAAGGCTGTTATCCGGAGCGGGGCGAGAGCCAGAGGAAGAAACAGAAGTCGAGAGGAAGTTTTGAAATGGATACAATCATAGCGGATATGACTCAGGGGGTGGATGAAGGCCAGATGGCCAGGGCGGGTCAGATCCTGCGCCAGGGCGGCCTGGTGGCTTTTCCCACGGAGACCGTGTACGGCCTGGGGGCCAATGCGCTGGATGAGACAGCTTCCGCAAAAATATACGCGGCCAAGGGCAGACCATCGGATAATCCGTTGATTGTCCACATTGCGGAATTTTCCGCTCTGGATCAGATTGTGGAGGAGATTCCGGAGGAGGCGAAAAAGCTGGCGGAGGCCTTTTGGCCGGGACCGCTGACCATGATTTTCCGCAAGAGCCCTGCGGTGCCCTACGGAACTACCGGAGGGCTGGACACGGTGGCGGTGCGCATGCCGGATCATCCCATTGCCCTGGCTCTCATACGGGCAGGAGGCGGATATGTGGCGGCGCCCAGTGCCAACACATCCGGCAGGCCAAGCCCCACGAAGGCGGCCCATGTGGCGGAGGACCTGTGGGGAAAGATTGATATGATCCTGGATGGAGGGGACGTGGGGATTGGACTGGAATCTACGATTGTGGATTTGACGGAAGGAACACCCTCGATTCTGCGGCCGGGATATATCAACCAGGAGATGCTGGGCCGGGTAATTGGGCCGGTGGAGCTGGACCGGGCCCTTCTGTCGGATGATCCGAATCTGAGACCCAAGGCGCCGGGAATGAAATACCGTCACTATGCCCCCAGGGCCAGCCTGACCATTGTGGAGGGCGAAGCGGAGGCGGTGATCGAGCGGATCCGGCTGCTGGCGGAGCAGGAGGAGAAAGACGGAGGCCGGGTGGGAATTATTGCCACCGATGAGACGGCGTCCCGTTATCCCAGGGGAATCGTGAAGTCTGTGGGCACAAGGGCGGACGAGCTTTCCATCTCTTCCCATCTGTATGCGATTTTGCGTGAGTTTGACACGCTGAATGTGACAAAGATTTATTCAGAGGCGTTTGAAACGCCCCAGCTGGGACAGGCAATCATGAACCGGCTGATTAAGGCGGCAGGACACCAGATTATTTGTGTGTAGCGGCGGATAAAGAAGGAGCGGAACGACTTGAAAAAGTATGATAAGCTTATTTTTGTAAGCGGAAGCGACACTTCCACAAGTCCTATGGCGGAGGCTATCTTGCAGAGCAAATATCTTCTGGAGGATATTCTGGTGGATTCCAAGGGGCTGGTGGTGCTGTTTCCGGAACCGATCAATCCCAAGGCAGAAGCGGTTCTGGTGAGCAACGGGCTTTCCATGAAGGATCATACCAGTGAACCTCTGGGCACGGAGGACTTTGATGAGAGGACGCTGATCCTCACCATGGATTATGCTCAGAAAGAAAAGATTTTAACAGATTATGAGAATGTGAAAAATGTGTACACCCTTGCGGAGTACATTAAAAAGAACGACGAGGTGAAGGACCCTTACGGCGGCAGCCTGTCGGATTACGGCCAGTGCTTTGAACAGCTTAGGGCACTGATCACGGAGCTGGTGGTGGTTTTGAATGAAGAAGAACTGCTGGCTTAGCGGCAGAAGGAGGAGAGGCTTATGTCGAAGGTAATGGTAATGGATCATCCCCTGATTCAGCATAAGGTGGGCGTGATCCGCAGAAAAGAAGTGGGTTCCAAAGATTTCCGGGCAATCATCGGAGAGATTGCCATGCTCATGTGTTATGAGGCCACCAGGGATCTGAAGCTGGAGGACGTCCAGATTGAGACCCCCATCTGCAAAACTACGGTGAAGGAACTGAGTGGTAAGAAGCTGGCAGTAGTTCCCATCCTGCGGGCAGGTCTGGGAATGGTGGAGGGGATGCTGGCTATGATCCCCGCTGCGAAGGTGGGCCACATCGGTCTATACCGGGATCCTGAGACGCTCAATCCGGTGGAATATTATTGTAAGCTGCCGGGCGACTGCGCCGAGCGAGAGGTGTTTGTGGTGGATCCCATGCTGGCCACCGGAGGCTCTGCCACGGCAGCCATTCAGATGCTGAAGGAGAAAGGATGCAGAAGCATTCGTTTCATGTGTATCATCGCGGCGCCGGAAGGGGTGCGCAGAATGCAGCAGGAGCACCCGGATGTGGATATTTACATTGCGGCTCTGGACGAGCGGCTCAATGATCACGGCTATATTGTGCCGGGGCTGGGTGACGCGGGAGACCGGATTTTCGGAACGAAATAGAGCGCCGGACAGACGGAAGAAGGAGGCAGAAAATGGGCGGAAAACGGGAAAATTATATTTCATGGGACGAATATTTTATGGGAGTGGCCAAGCTTTCGGGAATGCGCTCCAAGGATCCCAACACCCAGGTGGGAGCCTGCATTGTGAGCCAGGACAATAAGATCCTGTCCATGGGCTACAATGGATTTCCCATCGGCTGTCCGGATGATGAGTTTCCCTGGGCCAGGGAGGGGGAGGAGCTGGATACCAAGTACGTGTACACGGTGCACAGCGAGCTCAACGCCATTTTAAATTACCGGGGAGGCAGCCTGGAGGGGGCAAAGATTTACGTGTCCCTCTTCCCCTGCAATGAGTGTGCCAAGGCCATTATCCAGGCGGGCATCAAAACCATTATCTATGAGAAGGACAAGTATCCGGATACACCGTCCGTGATCGCGTCCAAGCGTATGCTGGACCGGGCGGGAGTGCGTTACTATCGGTATCAGCACAGCGGCCGCCGGATTGAGATAGAGGTCTGAGTGTTTGAAAAGACATTCGGGAATACAGATCTGTTGGAAGAGAAGTTTCTGCTGTCCAAAGTATTTGTATCGTTACTATTCCCAGCCGTGAATAGTAACTTTGTATCATCACAAATACCGGGAGAGAAACTTCTCCTTAATTTTGGAATCGTAACCTTGAGGAAAAGTGAGGAGAGCAATGCTGGACAGCTTCGGCAGGAAGATTGACTATATGAGGATTTCGGTGACGGATCGCTGCAATTTCCGCTGCAGCTACTGCCTGCCGCCCCAGGGTGCTTCCTGGATGGCGCCGGAGGAGATCCTGGAGTACCGGGAGATCCTGGAGATTGTCCGGGCTGCCATCCGGCTTGGCATCCGGCATTTCCGGGTGACGGGAGGGGAGCCCTTTGTCCGGCCCGGCATCATGGGATTTCTGGAGGAGCTTTCGGCCCTGCCGGGAGCAGAGTCTGTCTCGGTTACCACCAATGGAAGCCGGCTGGAAGCGCGCTTGGAGGAACTGAAGCGGATGGGGATCCGGGGCATCAACGTGAGCCTGGATACCCTGGATGGGGAGCGGTTTCTGCGGCTTACCGGACAGGATGAGCTAAAGCGCGTGCTCTCGGCCATCCGGCGGGCGGCCAGGCTGGGATTTGACAGACTGAAGATCAACTGTGTGCCCATGAGGGAGGTAAACCGGGGAGAGCTGGCAGAGCTGGCGGCCCTTGCCCGGGAGTATCCGCTGGATGTGCGTTTTATTGAGCTGATGCCGGTGGGCTGCGGCCTGGAGGGTCAGAGGATCCCCCAGGAGGAGACGATCCGGATCCTGGAGGAGCGTTACGGGCCCATCAAATGGGAGGACGAAGAGGAGCCCGGCCAGGCACCTTGCCGGAAGAGGCGGGGGCGGGGTCCGGCGGTCTACGGCCATTTGGAAGGCTTTCTGGGAGATGTGGGATTTATCAGTGCCATGAGCCATGAGTTCTGCAGTACCTGCAGCCGGATCCGGCTGCTGGCGGACGGCGGGTTGAAGCCCTGCCTGAACGCGCCCTGCGGGGCAAATCTGCGGGATTTGCTGCGGGCCGGAGCCTCCGGGGAGGAACTGGAACAGGCCCTGGCTGCGGTGATTTGGAAAAAACCTGCCCGTCACGGGTTTGAGCAGAATCGGCCCGGCGGGGCAAAGGAGGGCACCCGGAAGGAGAAAGGCCGGAGCGCAGGAAGAGAATTTATGGCTTCCATCGGAGGGTGAGCCCCTCTTTGGTGGAAAATGATCGGGAAACAGGAATAATGAGATGGGAATTGTGAGAGGAATTTGTATCAGCGCTGCCCGGGGAACGAAAAAAACTCCGGTGGCGCAGGCAAGGCTGGTGGAAAACTGGGGAATTGAGGGAGACGCCCACGCCGGGAAATGGCACCGCCAGGTGAGCTTGCTCTCCCTGGAGCGGATCCGGGAGTTTCAGGCCCGGGGCGTTTCGGTGGAGCCGGGGGATTTCGGGGAAAATCTGATTGTGGAGGGGTATGACTTGAAGCGGCTTCCCGTGGGAACCAGGCTGCGGACCCGGGGAGGATGCCTGCTGGAGGTGACCCAGATCGGCAAGGAGTGCCATTCCCACTGCCAGATATTCCGCACTGTGGGGGACTGCATTATGCCCCGGGAGGGGATCTTTGCCCGGGTGATCCGGGGAGGCCTGCTGCAAAACGGCGATACCATTGTACTGGAGAAGGGAGATGGGGAATATGAAGCGGATGAAGACTGAGGACGCGGTGGGGCAGGTGCTCTGCCACGATATTACCCAGATTATCCGGGGCGTGACGAAGGGACCGGTATTTCGCAAGGGCCACGTGATCACGCCGGAGGACATCCCCGTGTTGAAGAGCGTGGGGAAAGAGCACGTCTATATCTGGGAGAAGGATGAGACGAAATACCATGAGAATGAGGCGGCGGAAATTCTCCGGGACATTTGCATGGGAGCGGGAATGCATGCTACTGAGGCAAAGGAAGGAAAAATTGAACTGGTGGCGGACCGGGACGGTCTGCTCACCGTGAACCTGGCCGGTCTGGACGCCGTGAACGGGCTGGGGGAGATGATGATCGCCACCAGGCTGGGCGGCCTTCCGGTGAAAAAGGGAGACCGTCTGGCGGGAACCCGGATTATCCCTCTGGTGATTGAGAAGAAAAAGATGGAGCGGGCAAAACAGGCGGCGGGGGAGAAGCCCTTGCTGGAGATTTTGCCTCTGAAGCCCATGAAGGCGGGGCTGGTCACCACAGGAAACGAAGTGTACTCCGGCCTGATTGAGGATACCTTTTCCCCGGTTATCCGGGAAAAGCTGGCGGCCTACGGCTGCCAGGTGGCGGAGCAGGTGATTTTGGATGACCGCCATGAGAAAATCACGGAGGCCATCGGAGAGATGCTGGATCACGGGATGGACATGGTGCTGTGTACCGGAGGCATGAGCGTGGATCCGGACGACATGACGCCCTTGGCTATCCGGAATGCTACAGAGCAGGTGGTCAGTTACGGGGCGCCGGTGCTGCCGGGAGCCATGTTTATGCTGGCTTATGCCGGGGATGGACGGCCGGTGATGGGACTGCCCGGCTGCGTTATGTACGCGGGACGCACGATTTTTGACCTGGTGCTGCCCTGGATCCTGGCGGGAATCCGGGTGAAGGAGGAAATGCTCTCAGGGATGGGCCAGGGAGGCTTCTGTCTGGGATGTAGGGAGTGCCATTTTCCAAACTGCGGATTTGCCTCTGCTGCCAGCATGGCCTTTGGCAGAGCAGAGAAATCATAGAGAAATGTTGACTTTATCAGCGTTTTCATAGAAAGATCACAAGAGGAGGCAGGAGGATGACGAAAGGGAGAAAAAGCATGGCGGCCCTTCTGGCTGCGGCTCTGACCGTAACGGGACTGGGAGGCACAGGAACGGTGTTTGCCGGACAGCAGGAGACGGAGGTGCAGCTATTCATTGCGGCCAGCCTGAATACGGTGATGACAGATTTGATCGAGCGCTACCAGGAGGATCATCCGGAGGTATCCTTCGCGGTGAACGCGGACAGCTCCGGTACGCTTCTGACTCAGATCGAGGAGGGGTATGCGTGCGACATCTTTTTCTCTGCCGCTCAGACCCAGATGGACACGCTGGAGGAAGACGGACTGGTTGTGGAGGGAACCCGGGCCAACGTGGTAAATAATCAGGTGGTGGTGGTTGCCTTGAAGGACAGCGGCACCCAGGTGACGGGGCTGGAGAATCTGCAGGATGCCGAGAGCATTGCCCTGGCAGGCGGCAGCGTTCCCGTGGGCCGGTATACCAGAGTGGCGCTGATGAATCTGAGTATCCTGGAGGAGACGGATGAGCCGGATCAGATTACCACCCAGGAAATCTCAGAGGCCCTGGGCGGTGTGGAGATCAGTGAGCAGTCCAACGTGAGCAAGGTGCTGCTGGCGGTGGCGGAGGGCTCCTGCGAGGTGGGAACCACATATTATTCTGACACCTACGGCTATGAGGACGACCTGGATATTCTGGAAACCGTGAGCTATGATCTGACCGGGGATGTGATTTATCCGGTATGCCGGGTACAGAATGAGGAGGCGGACGAGGACCAGAACGCGGCGGCGGACGATTTCTATGAGTTTATTCTGTCCGATGAGGCCAAGGAAGTGTTTGACAGCTACTACTTTGACACGGATGTGGAGCGATAGCCGCTTTCACCAGTGTTCTCTAAGGAAGCGCTTTCGCCAGCAGCTTCCTGAAGCAGACCAAGGAGGAGAGGAAGATGGCAGAGTTTTTGAGCAGTCTGGACTGGAGCCCGCTGTGGATTTCCATCAAAACAGGTTTGGCAGCCACATTCTTCTGCTTTTTCCTGGGAATCTTCGCAGCCAGAAAGATTATGAAAACGGGAGGCCGGGTGAAGGCGGTGATCGATGGCGTTCTGACGCTGCCCATGGTGCTGCCTCCCACTGTGGCCGGATTTTTCCTCCTGCTTCTCTTCAGCAGAAGAAGGCCCCTGGGGATCCTGCTCTACGAACAGTTTGATATAAAAATCGTGCAGTCCTGGGCTGGCTGTGTCATTGCGGCCACGGTGATTGCCTTTCCGCTGATGTACCGCAATGCCCGGGCTGCCTTTGAGCAGATCGATGCCAACCTGGTATATGCGGGCAGAACCCTAGGCATGTCGGAGTGGAGCATCTTCTGGAAGGTGGTGGTGCCCACGGCGGGGCCGGGCATCGCCTCGGGAACGGTGCTCACCTTTGCCCGGGCCATGGGAGAATATGGGGCTACCTCCATGCTGGCCGGAAATATTCCCGGAAAAACGGGCACCATCTCCCAGAAGATAGCCATGGTCATTCAGGACGGGGACTACGGCACCGCTGGATTCTGGGTGGCTGTGGTGGTGGTGATCGCCCTGGTGATTGTGGCGGCCATCAACCTGCTGTCGGACAAAAAGATGAAGCAGATACGGAAATGGTAGAGCGCCGGAGAGGGAGGATGCGAAGATGCCGTTGGATGTGAGAATCGAAAAGAAGCTGGGCGAGTTTTCCCTGAATATGGAGATTCACTCTGATTCCCGCAGGATCGGGATTCTGGGAGCCTCCGGCTGCGGAAAGAGCATGACGCTGAAATGTATTGCCGGAATCGAGACACCGGACCGGGGGCAGATTTGCCTGGACGGCAGGTGTCTGTTTGATTCTGAGAAAAAAATCAACCGGAAGCCCCAGGCCAGAAGGATCGGCTACCTGTTTCAAAATTATGCCCTGTTCCCCACCATGACAGTGGCCCAGAATGTAGCGGCGGGGCTTCGGGGAAGCCGGAAGGAGAGGGAGGCCAGAACCGGTGAGATGATCGCCCGGTTTCATCTGCAGGGGCTGGAGCGGCGGCTGCCGGGGGAGCTCTCCGGGGGCCAGCAGCAGCGGGTGGCCCTGGCCCGGATCATGGCCTATGAGCCGGACCTGATTATGTTGGATGAGCCCTTTTCCGCCCTGGATGTGTATCTGAAGGAGCAGCTGCAGCAGGAGATGAGCAGCATGCTGGCGGACTATGGAGGAACGGTGGTGCTGGTGTCCCACAGCCGGGATGAGATTTATCAGTTTTCCGATTACCTGGTGGTGATGGACCGGGGAAGGGCGGCCCGGTGGGGCGATACCAGGGAGATTTTCGCCGATCCGGGAAACCGGGTCAGCGCCGGGCTGACCGGATGCAAAAATATTTCCGCTGCGGATAAGACGGGGGAGCGGGAACTGTACGCCCGGGACTGGAACCTGACGTTAAAGACCGTACGGCCGGTGCCCGATACCCTGCGTTATGTGGGGATCCGGGCCCACGACCTGGAGCCGGTGTTCGCGGCACAGGCAGGGGATAACTGCATCCCCTGCCGAATCGCGGCGGTGAGCGAGGCCCCCTTTGAGACGGTCTACATGGTGGACTGCCCCGGGCGGGAACAGAAAATCTGGTGGAAGGTGGCGAAAAACCGGCTGGATTCCCGGGAACTGGCAAGGATGCCGGACAAATTATACCTGCCTCCGGAGCGTCTTCTGCTGCTGGAGGAGTGAGAGACAAAGCGAAAAGGGGCCTGGCAGAAACCCGGATGAAAGCGGGCGGCTTGCCGGGCTGCGGGAGAATTTTTGAGACAAAGAGGAGAAGACGGAATGGATGGACTGACACATTTTGATGAGAGCGGAAATGCGGTGATGGTGGATGTCTCCGGAAAGGAGGACACCAGCCGGGAGGCGGTGGCCGTGGGAAAAATCCGGGTGAGCCCTGTGATTATGGAGGCGGTCAAATCGGGAACCGCCGGCAAGGGAGATGTGCTGGGCTGTGCCCGGATTGCCGGAATCATGGGGGCAAAGCGGACAGCGGATCTGATTCCTCTGTGTCACATCCTGCCCATTCACAAATGCGGGATCGAGTTTGAACTGCTGGAGGAGACCGGGGAGATTCTGGCCCGGTGCCGGGTAAAGACCGTGGGAAAAACCGGGGTGGAGATGGAAGCCCTCACCGGGGTGAGCGTAGCTCTGCTGACGGTGTACGATATGTGCAAAGCCATGGATAAGGGAATGGTAATCGGGGAGATACATCTGGAGGAGAAGCGGGGAGGAAAGAGTGGAACCTTCCGCTTTTCTTCGGAGTAAGGAGTTTAGCAGGGAGGGAAACGCGGATGAAAGCGCTTCCTTAGCAGGATGGAGGGAATAGCTATGACGGAAACAAGAGCGGCCGGGGAGAGTAAAACGGCCGGAGAGCACAGCGCAGTCAGGGAGCATGGCAGGGCTGGAGAGAAGGGGCCGTCCCGGGTGCCCATCCGGGTGGCAGTGATTACCAGCAGTGACGCGGGATACGCGGGGGAGCGGGAGGATCTGAGCGGTCCTGCCATCCGCAAACTGGTGGAAGCAGCAGGAGATGTGGTGGTGTCCATGACCATCCTGCCGGACGAGCGGGCGGTGCTGGCGGAAAAAATGGCAGCCATCGCGGACGCCGGGGAGGCGGATTTGATTCTTACCACCGGGGGAACGGGATTTTCTCCCAGGGATGTGACGCCGGAGGCCACTCTGGACATCGGGGAGCGCGTGGTGCCGGGGATTCCGGAGGCCATGCGGGCCTACTCCATGCAGTTTACTCCCAGGACGATGCTGAGCCGGGCCGCCAGCGTGATCCGCCGGCAGACCCTGATCATCAATCTTCCCGGCAGCCCCAAGGCGGTGCGGGAGTGTCTGGAATTTATCTATCCCCAGCTGGAGCATGGGATTGAGATCCTCACCGGGCGGGGCGGAAACTGCGCCAGATGAGAAAAGCGGCATGCGGGAGGGGAGAAAATGGAAACGAAAGAAATCCTTTGGTATGAAAATAAAAATCTATCTGAAGCTGTGACCGGGGGCCGGGAGGGGCGCATCCGGTTTCAGACCGTGGAGGAGCCGGGGAAGTCCAGGGAGTATGTGCGCCTGTTTGCGCCCCATCAGCGGCTGATTTTGTTGGGAGGAGGCCATATCAGCTGCGAGCTGTGCCGCCTGGCCGCCTGGCTGGATTTTGAGGTGGTAGTGGCGGATGACCGGCCGGAGTTTGCCAATGAGAGCCGGTTTCCCCAGGCGTCCCGGGTGATCTGCGGGGACTTTGTCCCGGTGATCCGGGAGCTGGAGATCACTTCCTATGACTATGTGGCGGTTATGACCAGAGGCCATGCCTGTGACGGGGAGTGTCTGGAGGAGATCCTGAGAGGAACCATGCCTGCCTACCTGGGGATGGTGGGATCAAAGCGGAAGGTGGCCCTGGTGCGCCGCAGCATGCTGGATCAGGGTTTTTCCGAAGCGCTGCTTGACCGGGTGGAGGCGCCCATCGGCCTGGCCATCGGAGCCAGGACTCCGGGAGAGATCGCCGTCTCCATCCTGGCCCAGCTGATTGAGTACCGGAACCGGGAGCAGGAGAAGGAGGACGGTCTGTTGGATTTTACCAACTCCGATCCGGAGCTTTTGAAATTCATGGCAGAGACAGAAGAAGCTTACGTGCTGGCCGTGGTGGTGGAAAAGAGCGGTTCCGCTCCCGTATCCGGTGGAGCGCTGATGGCTGTGGGAAGGGACGGCATCGCGGCGGGCACTGTGGGAGGCGGCCGGGGAGAGTTTGAGGCGGCCCTGGCAGCCGGGAAAGTGCTGGAGAGCGGAAGATCCGCCATGATCACCGTGCATATGACCAATCAGGAGGCGGCCGGGGAGGGAATGATCTGCGGCGGTACCCTGAAAATCTGGCTGGAATACTGCGGCCCGGAGGGCTGCGGGGAGAGGAGCGACCAGTGAAGCGAAATGTAGACTTGAAGGATATTTCTGACGGCCGTCTGTATACCTCCGGGGATATGGTGCGGGCGGATACTAGGGGATGCGGCGGCTGCTCGGCCTGCTGCCGGGGAATGGGAAACTCCATTATCCTGGATCCCTACGATGTGTGGCGGTTTCAGAGGTCCCTGGGCCTCTCCATGGAGGCGCTGCTGGCGGATGGGGCGGAGCTGAACGTGGTGGACGGCATCATTCTCCCCAATCTGAAGATGGCGGGGGAGGAGGAGGCCTGCACCTTCCTGGATGGGGAGGGACGATGCCGGATCCATGACGCCAGGCCGGGGGTCTGCAGGCTGTTCCCCCTGGGGCGTTACTACGAGGGCCGGGACTTCCGGTATTTTCTCCAGATCCACGAGTGCAGGCAAAAGGACCGCAGCAAGGTAAAGATTAAAAAATGGGTGGATACGCCGGACCTTGCCGCCTACGAGGAGTATATCCGCCAGTGGCACTATTTTCTGGAGGATGTGCAGCAGATTCTGGGCAGGGACGGCAGCGATGAGCTGCGAAAACAGGTGAACGTGTATCTGCTGAAACTGTTCTTTCTGGAACCCTGGAACGGGGAGGAAGAATTCTACCCCCAGTTTGCCGGGCGGCTGGCCCGGGGAAAACAGTATCTGGGAATTGCCGGGTAGAGAGGGGGCTGGAGAGGTGGAATTTTCAGACCTTGTGATTTTCATCATGGAGATGGTGGGAACGGTGGCCTTTGCCTCCTCCGGCGCTATGCTGGCGATCCGGAAAGAGATGGATATTTTCGGTGTGTGTGTGCTGGGAGCCACCACCTCGGTGGGCGGCGGAATGATCCGGGATGTGCTGCTGGGCATCCTGCCGCCGGGGATGTTCGGAAAGCCGGTGTACGTGCTGACGGCCCTGGGGGTCTCTGTAATATTGTTCTGTATGATTTACTGGAAAAGGGATCTGTTTCGCGGAAATGTGGCCCTGGCCTACGACCGGGTGATGCTGGTGTTTGACGCGGTGGGGCTGGCGGTCTTTACCGTAGTGGGGATAAATACCGCCTGGCAGGCCGGCTATCATCAGCGGTTTTTGCCGGCCTTTGTGGGAGTGATTACCGGAGTGGGCGGCGGCTTGCTGAGGGATGTGATGGCGCAGGAGAAGCCCTACATTCTGACAAAACACGTGTACGCCTGCGCCTCCATTGCGGGAGCGCTGGTGTGCGTGTGCGGATACGATCTGTTTGGCCGCTTGGGCGCCATGCTGGCGGGGGCGGCTGCGGTGCTTCTGATCCGGTTTCTGGCGGTGCGATTCCGGTGGAATCTGCCAAGGATCAGAGGGATGGAATAGTGAGAGGAGAGAAGCATATGAAAATCGGATTTATCGGCTGCGGCAATATGGCTACGGCCATGATCAAGGGAATTTTGAAACAGGAGGCGGCCAGGGCGGACCAGGTGATGGCCACGGCCAAATCGGAGGGAACAAAGAAAAAGATCCGGGAGGAGCTGGGAATTTTGCTGGGGGAGGACAACCGGCAGGCGGCTGCCTTTGGAGATCTTCTGTTTCTGGCGGTGAAGCCCCAGTATTACGGGGAAGTGATCGGGGAGATCCGGGATGTGGTGCGGGAGGAGACTGTGGTCATCTCCATCGCCCCGGGGAAATCCCTGGAGTGGCTGCAGGAGCAGTTTGGCCGTCCCATGAAGCTGGTGCGGGCCATGCCAAACACTCCGGCCATGGTGGGGGAGGGAATGACAGGATTGTGCCCCAGCCAGTCGGTGACGGAGGAAGAGATGGAGCGGGTGCTGACCGTGTGCGGCAGTTTCGGCCAGGCCAGACAGGTGCCGGAAAATCTGATGGATGTGGTTACCAGCGTGTCGGGAAGCTCCCCGGCCTATGTGTTCCTGTTTATTGAGGCCATGGCGGACGGCGCCGTGGCGGACGGTATGCCAAGGGAGGCTGCCTACCAGTTCGCAGCCCAGGCAGTGCTTGGAAGCGCCAAGATGGTGCTGGAGACGGGGATGCATCCCGGCGTGCTGAAGGATATGGTCTGCTCTCCGGGAGGAACCACTATGGAGGCAGTGCGGGTGCTGGAGGAGAAGGGGCTTCGCAGCGCGGTGATTGAGGCCATGAAGGCCTGTGTAAAAAAGTCCAGAGGGATGTAAGAAAAGGCGATGAGTGACAGTGAAGGAGAAAAAAACGAAAGATGAGAGAAGAGAGCGGGAAAGCACGGTGACCGGGCCGGGAGCGGAAGCGGCCGCAGCCCAGGCAGGGACCCAGAATGATTTCAGCAAGGGATCCGTGGCGGGAAATATCATGCGCATGGCAGTGCCCATGACCCTGGCCCAGCTGATTAACGTGCTGTACAACATTGTGGACCGAATCTATATCGGGCGGATTCCGGGAGCCTCCACCATGGCCCTCACCGGGGTGGGGGTGTGCTTCCCCCTGATTACCCTGCTGTCCGCCTTTTCGGACTTGTTCGGCACGGGCGGAGCGCCCCTGTGCTCCATCGCCAGAGGAAGGAAGGATAACCGGAGGGCGGCACAGATTATGGGAACCTCCTTCTTTATGCTGGTGGTTACCGCCTTGATCCTGACTGCCATCCTGCAGATTTTCCAGAAGCCTATTCTGTATGCCTTCGGCGCCAGCAGCGAGACCTACGGCTACGCGGCGGACTATATGCGCATCTACTCAGCGGGAACCATCTTCATGATGATCAGTCTGGGCATGAACGCCTTTATCAATTCCCAGGGCTTCGGAAAGATGGGCATGGTGACCATCGCCATCGGGGCGGCGCTGAACATTGTGCTGGATCCCATCATGATTTTCGGCATGGGAATGGGAGTGAAGGGAGCGGCCCTGGCTACCATCATCTCCCAGGCTGTATCCGCCCTCTGGGTGCTGCGCTTCCTCACAGGAAAGAAAGCCATTCTGCGCCTCACCAGGGAGAACATCCGGTTCCGCCCAAAGATGGCGGCCGAAATCTGCGGGCTGGGGCTCACCGGGTTTATTGTGAACTTTACCAACTCGGCGGTACAGCTCGCCTGCAATAAGATGCTGAGCATCTTTGGCGGGGATCTCTACATAGGTATCATGACGGTGCTGAACTCTGTGCGGACGGTGACCTCCCTGCCGGTACAGGGAGTCAGCAACGCCTCCCAGCCAGTGATGGGGTACAATTACGGAGCCGGAGCCGGAGAACGGGTGCGCCAGTGCATCCGCTTCCTGACGGTGGTTTGTCTGGTGTACACAGCGGCCATCTGGCTGTGCGTAGTCCTCGTTCCCTCCTTCTGGATTCACCTGTTTAATTCGGATCCGGTGCTGCTGGCGGACGGGGTGCCGGCGCTGCAGCTTTACTTCTTCGGGTTTGTGATGATGGCCTTCCAGTTTGCGGGACAGGCGGCCTTCACATCTCTGGGGAAGGCCAGACAGGCCGTATTTTTCTCTCTGTTTCGGAAAATTGTGATTGTGGTGCCCCTGACCATTGCCCTGCCTTACGTGGGCGGCCTTGGGGTAAACGGTGTCTTCCTGGCGGAGCCCATCTCCAATTTCGTGGGCGGTCTGGCCTGTTATGTGACCATGTACGTCACCGTGTACCGGAAGCTGGGAAAGCCGGAGCGGATGGCAGGGGAAAAAATCCGGAGAAGGAGCGGGGAGAGATGACGATGACTTTTGCTTGCTGGCCGCAGAGATTGCCTTTATAATAGATGTGTTTGATGGAGCGGAAAGCGGGGTGATGTGTCATGGCTGATAACATGGACGAGGGCAGAAAGATTCGCCTGACCCAATTTGCCAAAACTGCCGGGTGAGCGGCGAAGATAGGTCCTGGGACCCTTGCTCAGGTTCTGAGCAAGCTGCCAAAATTTGAACATGAAAATCTGATGGTAGGAACCGAGACTTCCGATGACGCGGCGGTGTACCGCATCCGGGATGATCTGGCTATGATACAGACCCTGGACTTTTTTACCCCGGTGGTGGACGATCCCTACACCTTTGGGCAGATCGCGGCGGCCAACGCCCTGAGCGATGTGTATGCCATGGGAGGGGAGCCGGCGGTGGCTCTGAATATCGCCTGTTTTCCCGGCTGCCTGGACACATCTGTTTTGGCTGATATTCTGGCCGGAGGAGCCCAGAAGGTGCGGGAGGCCGGCGCCCTGCTGGCCGGGGGCCACACCGTGCAGGATGAAGAGCCCAAGTACGGACTCAGTGTGACCGGGTTTGTGCATCCGGATAAACTGTGGACCAACGCGAAAGCCAGGCCGGGAGACGTGCTGATTCTCACGAAGCCCCTGGGTGTGGGCCTGGTGACTACCGGGATCAAGGCCGGTATGGCGGCGAAGGAGTCCGAAGCGGCGGCCATCCGGTCCATGAAGACCCTGAACCGGGGA
The DNA here is from genome assembly GCA_048203265.1 of Candidatus Merdiplasma sp. Taxonomy (GTDB): domain Bacteria; phylum Bacillota; class Clostridia; order Lachnospirales; family Lachnospiraceae; genus Merdiplasma. Next base: position 15,117 of record DBFBJF010000041.1, on the reverse strand, counting down.
GCCAAGCAGGCGGTGGAACATCTGGAGGTTCACGCCTGTACAGATGTGACCGGATTTGGACTGGCCGGCCATGGGCTGGAGATGGCCAGGGCCTCCCAGGTGACGCTGGAGATCTGGCGGGACCGTCTTCCGGTGATCCCGGGAGCGGCGGAATTGGCCCAGATGGGCCTGGTGCCGGCGGGAGCGTACCGGAACCGTGACTTCGCGGCGGGGGAGCTGGACGAGGGCGATGCCAAGGACTGGGAGATGGATCTGATCATGGATCCCCAGACCTCCGGCGGGCTGCTGCTCAGTGTGGCCGGGGAGGCCGCAGATGAGGCTGTGGCGGCGCTTGGCCGGGCGGGACTTGACACTCCCTGGGCAGTGATCGGCCGGGTGCATCCGGGCCGGGAGAAAAAGCTAATCATCAGGTGAGGGGCTTTGCGCCCCTTTCCACCTTGGAAGGATCGGACGGAAAGGAAGACCTATGCAGGAATTTTACCGGATGATTCCCAAGGTGGATTTTTTTATGCAAAAACGGGAAATGACGGATTTGACGGAACAATACGGAAGAGAAGCCGTGCTGGAAGTTTTGCGGGAGGAGCTGGAGAAACTGCGGGAGATGGCAGGCGCGCTGTACAGGCAGGAGGCTCAGAGCCGGAAGGAAGCGGAAGGCGAAGCCAATGGCGAGAGCGCCGGGGCAGACTGGGAAGGCTACACCGGGCGTCTGGAGCGTCTGCCGGAACTGGTGGAGCGTGGGCTGCGGCAGCGCCAGCTTGGCCGCTTCCAGCGGGTGATCAATGCCACAGGGACGGTGCTGCACACCAACCTGGGACGGGCCCCTTTGTCGCCCCAGCTGGTACAGAGGGCTGAAGAACGGCTGGCCGGCTATTCCAATCTGGAGTATGGCCTGGCAGAGGGCTGCCGGGGGGAGCGCTGCGCCTCGCTGGAGGCGCTGCTGAGGAGACTGACGGGAGCGGAAGCGGCTCTGGTGGTGAATAATAACGCGGCGGCGGTGCTGCTGGCGGTGAGCGCCCTGGCGGCCGGGAGAGAAGTGATGGTATCCCGGGGCGAGCTGGTGGAGATCGGGGGAAAATTCCGGATCCCCGATGTGATCGTCCAGGGAGGGGCTCTGCTGCGGGAGGTGGGCACCACCAACAAAACCAGGCTGGAGGATTACCGCCAGGCGCTGGGAGCGCAGACCGGGGCGATTCTGAAGGTGCACACCAGCAATTTCCGCATTCAGGGATTTGCGGAGTCCGTGCCCGCCGGGGATCTGGCCGGACTGGGCGTTCCGCTGATCTGGGATCTGGGCAGCGGAGTGCTGCTCCGCCCGGAACAGGGAGCGGAGAGAGAGCCCACAGTGCGCCAGGCGGTGAGCCAGGGAGCGGATGTGGTATGCTTCAGCGCCGATAAACTGCTGGGCGGTCCCCAGGCGGGTATTCTGGCGGGGAAAAAAGAACTGATTGACCGGATCCGGCGCCATCCCCTGATGCGGGCAGTGCGGATCGGGAAGCTGACGGCTGCAGTGCTGGAGACTGTGCTGGAGGAGTACGAAAAGGGGGGGAACAACGCCAGAGAGCGGATTCCGGTGCTGCGCCTGCTGAGTGAAAGCCCGGAAGCCCTGGAACGCCGGGCGATCCGTCTGGGTAAGCTGGCTGCCCGGGCGGCGCAAGGCCCTGACTTCGAGCCGGAGGGAACGCGGCTGGGTCAGTGGCTGCTTCGGGTGGAAGCGTGCCAGTCCCTGGCGGGAGGAGGCGCCTTGCCGGGAGAGACCTTTTCCGGTGCGGCTCTGACCGTGACTTGGCTTGGGGAACATCCGGGAGGGGCGGCGGAAAGCCTGCGCAGGCGGCTTCGGTGGGATGAGACGATGCCGGTGATTGCCTGCGTGGAAAAGGGCAGGCTGCGTCTGGATGTGCGGACCGTGCTGGAGGGGGAGCTTACTGCGCTGGCCGGAATACTGGCCAGGGCGTTGACCACTTGGACGAAGGAGGAGGAAAGTGAGGCAGATTATCATCGGGACGGCGGGACATATTGACCATGGGAAAACTGCGCTGATCCGGGCTCTGACCGGGGTGGATACCGACCGGCTGAAGGAGGAGAAGGAGCGGGGCATCACCACTGCTCTGGGGTTTGCCAGCTTCCTTTTGCCGGACGGAACCAGGGCCGGGATCATCGATGTGCCGGGACACGAAAAGTTTGTGGGAACCATGATTACCGGAGCAGTGGGTATGGATCTGGTGCTGCTGGTAATTGCCGCGGATGAGGGCGTGATGCCCCAGACCCGGGAACATGCGGCTATCCTGCAGCAGCTGGGAGTGGAGCGGGGACTGATCGTGCTGAACAAGTGCGACCTGGCAGACAGAGAGTGGCTGGAGCTGGTGCGGCAGGAGATTGAGCGGGAATTTGCGGAAACCTGCTTTGCGGAAGCTCCGGTGGCGGAGGTTTCCGCTGTCACCGGGCAGGGACTTCCCCGTCTGGTGGAACTGATACAGGAGCTGACGGCCCAGGCCCCCGCCAGGGATCTGGAAAGGCCGGCCTGGCTTCCCATTGACCGGGTATTTACCATGAAAGGCTTTGGCACCGTGGTGACGGGAACCCTCATGTCAGGGCGGATCCGCAGGGGAGAAGAGCTGAAGCTCTATCCCTCGGGACTGGCCTGCCGGGTGCGGGGCCTGCAGGTGTACGGGCAGGAGACGGAAAGTTCCCGGGCGGGCCTTCGCACAGCGGTGAACCTGGCGGATGTGGATCAGAGGCAGGTGCGCCGGGGGGAAGTCCTGGCGCCGGAGGGAAGCGTCCGCTGGGGAAGCGGGCCTTTGGATGTGCGGATCGACTGCTGGAAGGGAAGCGTCCGCCCTGTCACCAACCGACAGCGGATGCACCTGTGCATCGGGACGGATCAGCTGCTGTGTCGGGCAGTACTGCTGGATCGGGACAGTTTGGAACCGGGGCTAAGCTGCTATGCCCAGCTTTTGCCCGAGCGGCCCCTGGCGGCCCGGCCTGGGGAACGGTTTATTCTTCGCTTCTATTCCCCGGTGGAGTCTCTGGGGGGCGGGCTGGTGCTGGATGTGGAAGCGCCCAGGCGGAAGCGGTTTGACCGGGAAACGCTGGAGGAACTGGAACAGAAGGAGAAGGGCGGGCCGGAGGCGCGGCTGGATCTGGTGCTCAGGAATTCTTCCTTCTGGCTGATGGAGGCGCGGGAGGCCGCAGACCGAAGCGGGCTGTCCGGAACATGTTGGGAGCGGGCGGTAGAGTACCTGCGCAGCCAGGGAAGGCTGCGCCTGATCCAGGCAGGGGAAGAGGCGTACCTGATCTCCCGGGAGCGGGAGCGGAAAGTACTGGGTGAGATACTGAAGTTTCTGGAGCGGTACCATGAAGCCTGGCCTTACCGGCAGGGAGTCGGCAGAGCCGAGGTGATCAGCAGATTTTTAAGCGGAATCAAACCGGCAGCGGCGGCGGAACTGCTGTCCTGCTGGGAGCAGGAACATTTGATTGGCAGTCGGAGAGACCTGGTGTGGAAGTATGGGTTTCACCCGGCGCAGGATGAGGCCTACTGCCAGGTCCGGGACAGGCTGGCGAAAGAAGCGCAGGCAGCGGGATACGATTTTCCCCGGTACGCCCAGGTGAACGTGGGGGCGGTGAGCCGCCGGACGGCGGATGAGATTTTTGCCTGCTGCCTGGAACAGGGGGAATTCCTTCGCCTTGGCGGCGATAGCTATACCCTTCCGCAAATCTTAAAACAGGCAGAGGGTCTGTTGATGCCGGTGTTAAGCGCGCAAGCCAGCATCACGGTGGCACAGGTGCGGGATCTGCTGGGCAGCAGCAGGCGGAGCGCCAAGCTGGTGCTGGAGCTGCTGGAAAAGGAGAAGATCATCAAAGAAAAGGGAGCGGCGGAATATGATATACTTTGACAATGCGGCTACAACGCTGCCGAAACCGGAGGCTGTGAAGGAAGCGGTGTGCCGGGCCCTGGATACCCTGGGAAATTCCGACCGGGGAGTGCATGACGCCTCTCTTGGGTCTATGCGGGTGATCTATCAAGCCAGGGAGCTGACCGCCCGGATCTTTGGGGCGTCCTCCCCCTCCCGGGTGGCATTTGCCAAAAACGCTACGGAGGCGCTGAATGTAGCTATACGAGGTCTGATCAGGCCGGGGGATCATGTGATTACCACGGATGCGGAACACAACTCGGTGCTGCGGCCCCTCTATGCCCTGGAGAAGGAGGGGATCACCCTGTCCTTCCTTCCCTGCGATGAGACAGGGAGGGTACGGCTGGAGGCGCTGGAGAGCCTGGTGCGGCCCAATACCCGGGCGGTGGTCTGCACCCATGCGTCCAACGTGACGGGAAATGTGGTGGACGCGGCCCAAATTGGGGATTTTTGCCGGAAACGTGGGCTGCTGTTCATCCTGGACGTCTCCCAGACAGCCGGAGTCCTGGATATAAATATGGAAGCGCTGGGGGCGGACGTGATCTGCTTTACCGGACATAAGGGACTGTACGGCCCTCAGGGGACCGGCGGCCTGTGCGTCAGGGAGGGGGTGGAGATCGCCCCGCTGTTAAGGGGCGGCAGCGGCGTCCAGAGCTATCTGCGGGAGCAGCCGCCCCAGATGCCCACGCGCCTGGAAGCGGGGACCCAGAATGCCCACGGGCTGGCCGGCCTGGAGGCCGGAATCCGGTTTGTGCTGGAGACAGGCTTAAACCGGATCCGGGAGCGGGAGCGGATGCTGACGCTGCGGTTTTACCGGGGAATTCGCGATGTTCCCGGAATTAAAATATACGGCGATGTGACGGCCGAGAATCATACGGCGGTGGTCGCTTTTAATATCGGAGACTACGACTCCGGGCAGGTCGCCGATGAGCTGGCGGTGCGGTTTGGAATCGCATCCAGGCCGGGAGCTCACTGTGCCCCCCGGATGCATGAGGCGCTGGGGACGAAAGAGCAGGGGGCGGTACGATTTTCTTTTTCCTGGTTCAATACCGAGGAGGAGATTGACCAGGGGATCGAGGCGGTCCGCCTGCTGGCATGGGAGGATTGAGAAGAGATGATAAAAATAGTAGACCGTCTGCTGGTGACTTTTTTTACCACAGCGGAGGCCATGGCCATGGAGCAGGCCTGCAGGCGGGAGCAGATCCCCGGCAGGCTGATACCCCTTCCCCGGCAGATTTCCGCCGGATGCGGATTTGTCTGGAGCGCGCCTCCCGACTGCGAGGATCGGCTGCGGGCAGTGCTGGGAAAAGAGAAGATCGCCTATGAATCAATACTGCGGATGATGGTGTAACCCATCATCCGCAGTAACTTTTTTCTAGGAAACTGCGTTCCTATGAAACAAAACGCAACCCTTTTCAGGGAACGTGACTCTTATCCGAAAATGGAGAAGGCCACAAACAAGGCTGACATCAGGGAAGATACCAGGGACACCACAGTGATCTGGGTATTGATGGAGGGACCGGCGGTATCCTTGAAGGGATCCCCTACCGTATCGCCGATGACGGCTGCCTTGTGGGCTTCGCTGCCCTTGCCGCCCTCATTTCCCGATTCCACATATTTTTTCGAGTTGTCCCACAGACCGCCCGCGTTGGACATGAACAGGGCCAGAAGCAGGCCGCTGGTGATGTTGCCCAGCAGAAATCCTCCGATGGCCTTGGGCCCGCCGATGAATCCCACGATCAGTGTGGCGATGATGGTCATCAGCCCAGCGGGAATCAGCTCCTTCAGAGCTCCGGTGGTGGCAATGTCGATACATTTTCCGTAATCCGGCTTTACGCCCTTCTTTCCTTCCCGAAGCCCCGGAATGGAATTGAACTGCCGATGGATCTCAGCCACCATGCGCTGCGCGTTTTTATCCACACCTAAAATCAGCATGGCGGAGAACACCGCAGGAATGGCGGCACCGATGAGAATGCCAAAGAAGACGGTGGGTTCCATGATGTCAAAACCGGTAATCAACTCTTTGCCTGCTTCCGCCAGGGCCGCGTTGGCCTCGGACATGAAAGCGCCCAGCAGGGAGATAACGGTCAGGCCGGCGGCACCAATGGAGAAGCCCTTGGTCACGGCTTTCACCGTGTTGCCGGCGCTGTCCAGCTCATCGGCGGTGCGGATGGTCTCCTCTCCAAAGCCTCCCATCTCTGCCAGTCCTCTGGCATTATCCACGATGGGGCCGTAAGCGTCATTGGAGATGATCATGCCCACGATGGAGAGCATACCCACAGCGGCCATGGAGATGCCGAAGATGGCGTAGCCCTCGCCGATGGGGGCGCACAGCTGATAGGCGATCAGCGCGGAAACCGCAATACCCACCATGGCAGGAAGCGCGGAGATAAACCCGTAGGAAATGCCGGACAGTATGGTAAATGCGGGTCCGGATTTGGAGGCGTGGGCCACTTTCTGCACAATGGGCTTCGTATCGTCGGTGAAATAGTCAGTGGTGATACCGATGATCACACCCACGATCAGACCAGTGGTGGACGCGCCCCAGATGCGCCAGGAGAATCCTTCAAATATGGCCGTGGCGATGGCGGTGAGCACCAGGAAGATTCCGGTGGTCACATAGGTGGAAGAATTCAGGGCATGGGTGGGATTGCCGTTCTTGCCGATCTTCGCGGTGGCAATTCCGATGATGGAGGCCAGCAGGCCCAGGATAGCATAGCAGAACACCATGGAAATATTGTTCAGGGCTCCGCCGGAAAGTGACTCGGCGATGACCAGGGCGGAAGCCATGGCCGCCACGTTGGAGTCAAACAGGTCGGCGCCCATGCCGGCCACATCACCTACGTTGTCGCCCACATTGTCAGCGATCACGGCGGGATTTCGGGGATCATCCTCAGGGATGCCAAGCTCCACCTTACCGGTCAGGTCAGCGGAAATATCCGCGGTCTTGGTGAAAATGCCGCCGCCTGCCTTGGCGAACAGAGCCAGGGAGCTGGCTCCAAAAGAGAAGCCCAGCAGAATGGTGGAGTCGCCGGCGATCATCAGCACCGCGGCAACACCCAGCAGAGAACATCCCACCACCAGAAGGCCCATCACGGCGCCTCCGCGGAAACCGATGAGGAACGCGGGCTTGATTCCTTCTTTGGCCCCCTCAGCAGCCCGGGCGTTGGAGTGGGTGGCCACCATGATGCCGATCTTGCCCGCGATAGCGGAAAAGGCGGTTCCGAACAGATAGGCAATGACCATGGACAGATTCCGGACAATATGTCCCTGCCAGATGGGAGAGGGGAGCAGAATGAAAATGATGACAGCGATCACACCGGCAAATTTTGCCAGAATCAGGTATTCCCGCCGCATGAAGGTATTGGCGCCTTCTTTGATGAGGGCGGAAACTTCCTGAATGGTTGCGTTGCGCACCGGCTGCTTTTTCACCCACAGGTACAGATAGGCTGCGTAGGCAAAGGCCAGCGCGGCTGTCAGAAATGACAGGCCGTAAAACAGTGACAAGTTTTGTTCCATGAAAAAACCACCTTTCTTTATAAAATTTTGGTCACGATCTCGGAAGTAAGAAGATGGTTCTGCAAAAAAAGCCAAGCAATGAGCAAAAAGCTAAAAATGCGGAATAAATAACGCAATAAATTATGCATTATGACAGCCTCCACCACTTATCCCGATTTGGTTTAAGTATAAAATGTATAAAAATAATTGTCAATCTCTATTTTCATTATTCATTACTTTTGCGGTTTTATCTTTCTTGCGGAAGAAGAACGTGATATAATACTAACGTAATGCCGCTTGGCATCTTTTGTCCACGGTCCGGTCAATCCAATGATAAAGCCTGTGAAAAATCCGTGAAAAATCTGTGAAAAATCCGGTGGGATCAGATATTGACATTTTATGCTGATAATGGTATCGTGAAGACGATATTCTGCGGAGAGGAGGGGCAGGAGCATGTGCCCGAAATGGAACTGCATGTTGGCTGCCGTTGTGCTTGCACTGGCTTTTGTATTTTTGCCGGTGGAAGTTTTTGAGCAGACAAGCAGTTTTGCATATGATGTAATGTCGTGCGAGGCGAGCGATCATGCGGGAACCATCCGAAATGACCGGGAGAATGTGCATTTTCCTGATAAGGGGTGGACCAGACAGGGAGTGAAGATAAACAATACACAGCGGCCAATGAGAGGCAGTGCCAGGCTGTCGGTTTTTCTTCACTTATTTTTTATGCTGTCAGCTATACTGACGGCTGATCCCTTTGCGGGGCTTTTCCTGCTTCGAAAACAGGCGGAAACACTGCCTAAGGCCCGGTTTCTGTGGGATCTGATGACAAGACAAAAAAAGGATGGAAAGAAATGGTATCCTGCCGCTGCCCTTGGGGCAGACTAAGATGACGGAAATTTTATCATCATCATTTATCCTGTGTATTCATGTATAAGAGCAGGAAGAGGTAGGATACAGATATGAAAACAATCTATCATTTTATCAAGCGTCAGCCTGCGGAGCGGCTGATTGCGGCGGGCTTTGCCCTTGTGATTTTGCTGGGCGCGCTGCTGCTGCTGGCTCCATTCTCCGTCAAGGACGGGGCAGAGGTATCGGTGGTTGACGCATTGTTTACCTCCACCAGCGCGGTCTGCGTGACCGGTCTGATTGCCATTGACACGGCGGATCATTTCACGGCGCTGGGACAGGGGATTGTAGCCGCTTTGATTCAGATCGGCGGCTTGGGAGTGACCTCCATCGGTGTGGGGCTGATTATCGCCGCCCGCAAGAGGGTGGGTATCAAAAGCCGGGTGCTGGTGAAGGAAGCTCTGAATGTTGACAATTATAAGGGAATGGTGCGGCTGGTAAAATCCATTCTGCTGATGACCCTTTGCTTTGAGGCGGTGGGAGCGGTTTTGAGTTTTCTGGTATTCATCCAGGATTATCCCCCGGTACACGCCCTGGGCATCAGCCTGTTTCATTCGATTGCCGCTTTTAATAACTCAGGATTTGATATTCTGGGCGGTCTGAGAAATTTGATTCCCTATCAGACCAATATACTGTTGAATTTCACTACTTGTTTCTTAATTATCTTTGGTGGTTTGGGATTTTTGGTAATTCTGGATATTCTGAAGCGAAGATCCTTCCGGAAGCTGACGCTCCACTCCAAGGTGGTCATTACCACCACGGTGGTGCTGCTGGTGGTGGGAACCCTGCTTTTGAAGGCCACGGAGAACATTTCCTGGATGGGAGCGTTTTTCCACAGTGTGTCGGCCAGAACCGCCGGATTTTCCACCTATCCCATCGGGGAGTTTACCAGCGCGGGGCTGTTTGTCCTGTGTATTCTGATGTTTATCGGAGCTTCCCCGGGATCTACGGGAGGCGGTATTAAGACCAGCACTTTCTTTGTGATGGTGCAGTCCATGAAAAGCGTCTTCACGAAGAACAGTCCTTCGGCGTTTCACAGGAGTATATCCAAGCAGAATGTGTCCAAGGCGTTTTTGATTACGTTCCTTTCTCTGAGCGCGGTCTGCGTGGCAGTGCTTCTTATGTGTGTGCTGGAGCCGGAGTGCACCTTTATGCAGCTGCTTTTTGAAGTGATTTCCGCATTCGGAACGGTGGGACTTTCCACCGGAATCACGCCCACACTGAGCTGGGCTGGAAAGCTGGTGCTGATTGTTATGATGTATACCGGAAGAATCGGGGCGTTTACGCTGCTGACCATCTGGATCAATCATCCGGAGCGCAATGCCCGTTATTCTGAGGAAAGTGTTTCGATTGGATAGGATTTTGCCAAAAGACAGAAAGGATATCATATTATGAAAAAGAATCAGTCGGCGACCTCATACGGGGTGATTGGCCTGGGGCGGTTTGGAACCGCTCTCGCTATGACTCTTGCCAAGTCTGACAAAGAAGTAATTGTGATTGACAGAGACGAGAACAAGATCAAGGAGATCCGGCAGTATACGGACTACGCCTTTGTGGCGGACAATCTGAGCATGGAGACCCTGCAGGAGATTGGAATTCAGAACTGCGATGTGGTGATTGTGTGCATTGGTGAGAAGGTGGATGTCAGCATCCTGACCACCATGAGTGTACTGGAGCTTGGCGTTCCCAGAGTGATTGCCAAGGCCATCAGCCAGGAGCAGGGCGCGGTGCTGCGCAGGATCGGCGCGGAGGTGGTGTATCCGGAGATGGATATGGCTCTGCGCCTGGGAAAGAAGCTGCTGTCCCAGAACTTTTTCGATTATATTTCCCTGGATGACAGCGTGGAGATCCGTCAGCTGCCTGTATCTTCCAAAATGATTGGACGCAGCATCGAAGAATTGGGAATCCGGCGCAAGTATGGGCTGAACATTATTGCCATTGAGAACAACAGCAGTACAACCATCGAGGTGCTTCCGGATTATCGTTTCCGGGAGGGCGATGTGATGGTTGCCATAGGAAAGATCAAGCATCTGGATGGCTTCGAAGATGCTTTGCACGTGTAGGCTGAAAGGAGTAAAAAACTTTTATGGACGTATCCTTCTCATATTTCTGGAGTGAGCTGACAGGAAACCCTGTTTTGGCAATCACAATATTGCTGACCCTAGGAGTTATCTTTGTGAATGGGTGGACCGATGCGCCGAACGCCATCGCCACCTGCGTGACGACCCGCTGTATGAATGTGCGCTCGGCGATCTGGATGAGCGCGATATTCAACTTTTTGGGCGTGTTTGTGATGACACAGATCAACAGCTCGGTGGCATCCACTATCAGCAACATGGTGGATTTCGGAGACAGAACCGATGAGGCTCTGATTGCTCTGTGCGCCGCTCTTCTGTCTATTGTGGTTTACAGCGTGGGCGCATCGATTTTTGGGATTCCCACCAGTGAGAGCCACAGCCTGATTGCGGGCCTATCCGGAGCAGCCATCGCTATCCAGGGTGGGATTGGAGGTATCAACCTGAATGAGTGGGTGAAGGTGATCTACGGTCTGGTACTCAGCCTGGTTCTGGGCTTCTTCACCGGATGGGTGATCTGTAAGGTGATCTCCATTGCCTGCCAGAATATTGAGAGGGCATTGGCCAACCGGTTCTTTGCGGGTGCCCAGATTGCGGGCGCCGCGGCCATGAGTTTTATGCATGGCGCTCAGGATGGCCAGAAGTTTATTGGTGTTCTGTTTCTGGGAATCGCATTTTCCAACGGACAGAACTCTGTGGATGGAATGATGATTCCCGTATGGCTGATGCTGCTGTGCAGCGTGGTGATGGCTCTCGGCACCAGCGTGGGCGGAGAGAAAATTATCAAATCAGTGGGAATGGACATGGTGAAGCTGGAGCGGTACCAGGGATTTTCAGCGGATCTGGCCGGAGCGGCGTGTCTGCTTTTTTCCAGCCTGTTCGGTATCCCTGTGTCCACCACTCATACAAAAACCAGCGCCATCATGGGCGTTGGAGCTGTGAAGCGCATCTCAGCCATTAATTTCGGAGTTGTAAAAGAAATGATGCTGACCTGGGTGTTTACGTTCCCCGGCTGCGGTCTGATCAGTTTTGTGATGGCAAAGCTGTTTATGTACATACTCTGATGACCGGAAGAAACCGCGAGCATCAGGGATAAAGGGGACAAATAGATTGTTCCGGCACCAAAGAGGTTGATTTTACAGTGAAGGAGAAATAGGAATGTCAAAAAAACAGGACGCTTTTTACTTTGATAACTTCATCGCCTGCGGAGAACTGGCCTGCAAGGCGGCCCACCAGCTGAGAGATGATTTGGCGGATTTTGATCCCAGCCAGGTACAGAGCAAAATGAGTGCGCTGCATGAGATTGAGCACGAGGCGGATGATAAGAAGCATCAGCTCACCAACAAGCTGGCGAAGGCGTTTATTACCCCCATTGAGCGGGAGGATATGATTGACCTGAGCCATCACATCGATGAGATGACGGATAAGATCGAGGAAGTGATGATCCGCATTTACATGAACAACGTACAGTCGATTCGCCCGGAGGCAGTAAAAATGCTGGATGTGGTAATTGCCTGCACGGAGGAGGTGTGCGATCTGCTGAAGGAGTTTGCGGATTTCCGTCATTCCAAGAAGCTGAAAGACCATATCATCCATATCAATTCTCTGGAGGAGGATGTGGATTCGCTGTTTATCTCCAGCATGAGAGGGATTCACGCGGAGAGTTCTGACTTTGCCCATGTCCTGGCCTGGAGAGAGATTTACACCTACCTGGAAAAGTGCGCAGATGCCTGTGAGCATGTGGCGGACACAGTGGAGAGTATCGTGATGAAGAATTCATAGGGCGCGTTCTGTCTGAGTGTTACGGAAACGTGACATCTGAGCGTGTTTTTAAGGAAGTGCTGATTGTATCGGTGCTTCCTTATTTCATAAACGGAAAGGAGAGGACTGAGATGCTTTATGAGAAAATTGAAATCCGGGTGCCCGGTATGGATGGGCAGGCGCAATTGTTTACGTACTTCCTGGGAAATTCCCAGGAGATGAGGCCCGGGCGCCTCAGACCGCTGGTCCTGGTCTGCCCGGGGGGAGGATACTATAAGACCTCAGACCGGGAGGCGGAGCCCATTGCCATGCAGTTTCTGGCCAGAGGCTGCCATTGCGCGGTGCTGCGCTACAGCGTGGCTCCTCATCGGTATCCAACGGCCCTGGCTCAGCTGGCGGCCTCCGTCAAATATCTGCGGGAGAACAGCGAACGTTTTGGAATTGATCCGGACCGGATGATCCTTCAGGGATCCTCGGCGGGGGGACATCTGGCAGCCAGTCTGGGAGTCTTTTGGAAACAGGAATTTCTGAGCCGCATGTTGGAGACGGACAGCGGGATGTTGCGGCCAAACGGCCTGATTTTAAGCTACCCGGTGATTACCTCCGGGGAGTGGGCCCATCGGGAGTCCTTTGAGAATCTTTTGGGACAGGAGGCCGGGGATGAGGACCGGCTGCGGGAACAGTCCCTAGAGCTTCAGGTGTCGGAGGACACTCCGCCCACATTTCTGTGGCATACGGCCACGGATCCCACCGTTCCAGTGGAGAATTCAATTCTGTTTTTCCAGGCGCTGCGCCGCCATCAGATACCGGCGGAGCTACACATTTACCCGGTGGGCGGCCATGGCCTGGCCCTGGCAAACGAGGAGACCATGCGCCAGGACGGCTTTGGCGTGCAGAGACAGTGCCAGAGCTGGATTGGACTTGCGGGAGACTGGATAGAGCAGAGCTTTTTAAAGTATTTCAAATAAGATGAGATGAAATACGGAGCACAAATGTCCGGATTTTGAGAAAAACGGGGATACCGTTTCACCAACAGATCAGTTGATGAAGCAGTACCCCCGAATTTTTTTCTGCTTTTTTGGCGAGAGCATGTGGGAATCGAACCCACCCGGGATAACCCAATACCCCACACTGGTTTTGAAGACCAGGGGACACACCAGCACCCATCTGCTCCCACGGTGGCGCCGCAAAAAGCATTCCGACACCGCTTTATTATAGCAAAAGGGTGGAAAAATCACAAGATGGTAACCTTTCCTGTGCCGGGAATGAGAGATAGGTCTGCTATACTGCGCCTGTATGAAAGAGAGGATCTTTTGAATTTCTTTCGAATTTCTTCCGGGGATTTTTTCAGGCTTTTCCCGAGACGCTTTCAAAAGGGATGATAAGATAAAGCCGTAATGAGACAAGTCTGACGGGAAAGAGGAGATGGCATGAAGATTTTGATTACAACGGACTGGTACGCACCGTCTGTGAACGGGGTTGTGACTTCCGTATTGAATTTGGAGAAAAAACTGAGAGAACAGGGACATCAGGTGAGGGTGCTGACCCTGGCCCAGAACAGAGGCAGCCAATGGCGCCAGCAGGGAAAACATGAGGGAAATGTCTGGTATCTGCCCAGTGTGGGAGCGGGGAAAATTTATCCGGGAGCCAGAATCGTGTGGGGAGCCGGTCGGAAGTTTGCCAGGGAGATGATCGCGTGGAAACCCGATGTGGTACATTCCCAGTGTGAGTTCACCACCTTCTGGTTTGCCAGAAAAATCGCACGGGCGACGGGGGCCAGGCTGCTTCACACTTATCACACGGTCTATGAGGATTATACCCACTACTTTTCGCCGAATCGGACCTTCGGAAAGAAGGCGGCGGCGATTTTCAGCCGTCTTGTGCTGGGACGAGTGGACGGCGTGATTGTGCCAACAGTGAAGGTAAAACGTCTGCTGGAATCCTACGGGGTGCGCCGCCCCATCTGGACCGTTCCCAGCGGCATTGACTGTGGAAAATTCGCGGATGCCCGCATGGAGCGGAAAGAGCGGCAGCCCGGAGCGCCTCTCAGGCTGATTACCGTAGGCAGATTGGCCAGAGAGAAAAATCTGGAGGAGCTGCTGATCTGGCTGGCGGGAACAAAGGGAAGCAAATATCGGCTGTTAGTGGTGGGGGATGGCCCCTACCGGCCCCATTTGGAGGCGTTGTCTGAGCGGCTTGGCCTGGGGAGCCGGGCAGAATTTGCCGGCATGGTCTCCCCGGAGCAGGTGGCGGCCTGGTACCAGAAGGGCGATGTGTTTGTGTGTGCCTCCCGCAGTGAGACTCAGGGACTCACTTACCTGGAGGCATTGGCAGCGGGACTGCCGGCGGTATGCCGGGCGGATGAATGTCTGGAGGGTGTCATCCTGGATGGAAGAAATGGCTGGCAGTACCATAATCGGACGGAGTTTTTTGACGCGCTGGAATACCTGGAAGATCCCCAGGTATATCATCATATGGCCCTGCAGGCCAGGGTATCGGCAGCCCGGTTTGACAGCGAGCGGTTTGCGGACCGCATTTTGGAGGTGTACCGAAAGGCAGGGGCAATACGGTTTTTGAAAGAAACTGCGGTAAAGGAGCAGACAGTATGAATGTGAATCCAAAGTGGATGAAAGGGGCCACGATCCTGGGGCTTTTGGGAGCAGCGGCGTTTATGATATACGGATGGAGGGCGGGGATTTTTTCCTCTCAGGAAGCCATGGAGGCATTCCTGCAGCCCTTCGGTCTGTGGGCTCCAGCCATTTTCATTTTGATCCAGATCGTTCAGGTGGTGATCCCTATTCTGCCGGGGGGCATCAGCTGCCTGGGGGGAGTGGTGCTTTTCGGGGCCGGCTGGGGATTTGTGTACAACTACGTGGGAATCTGTATCGGTTCCCTGGTGGCATTTTTGTTGGCAAAGCAATATGGAAGGCCTCTGGTGGAGAGCCTGGTGAGCCGAAGCTCCTATGAGA